>JAOAPP010000647.1 GCA_025462985.1 Bryobacterales bacterium
CAACCAGCTGCATCCGTAGTCGGAATGCAGTCAGCGTGGGCATAGAAGCCTTGACGACGTGACTGTAGAGTGGGTACGTCAGCTTCAGGATCAGCCTTGTGTCACACCTTTCCCCAATCAGGATCCCGCGGCGATTAAGTGATTCAGCTGCATGGGCCAACTTCGCCACCATCGGTAGATCTGCCTCTATCGATTCAGCGAGCGCAACAATGTGAACCAGCTCGGACTCGTCTGGAGAAAGATCATCCAGGCGGAAGCGAACCACGTTGACTATCCTGCCTTCAACATAAGCCAAGCGGCCCGACCAGCGCCACACACCCGCCTGGCGCAGGCTTCCCTCTGCGATTGCATGATCGGCCAACTCGCGCAATAGCAATGCGTTACCGGCCGTCTCCGCGTGTAGGCGTTTAGCCGTTTCACCATGCACATAGCTCCCCAATTTCGCACTGAGAACCTCACAGACGGCCGATCGAGTAAATGGTTTGACGTCGACCTGCTCAGCTAGTCGATCCAGCCAAAGCTTGCTGACGCTGCTAGTCGTCGGTACATCTGGCCGTACTGCCATGATCAAGCTAGCCCTATCAAACATCGCAAGTTGATACAGAAATGCGGCAGCATCCGGATGCAGAAGATGCGCATCGTCAATGCCAAGGACTACTCTCTTCACTGTCGGGTTCCGTTGCGGGCTTTCCGAAAGCCGAAACGAATGGGGTTCACGCATCGCCGAAGTATGCAGCCCAATCCATTCATGAAGCGAAGGAAATATCGATGCTACGTTTTCGCGCGCCGCCGCAACCCGGGCCACAACGGCGTGTTCTGCGACCCGACCCAGCGCCACACTCAGTAGTCGGCTCTTGCCAACGCCAGCTTCTCCGACCAGGAACACACTTCGCCCAGAGGAGATCGCGTTTGCAATTTTGTCGAGCTCTTTTTCCCGAGCAACCATAGGCAATTCACCAGAATTTCTGGTTCCCGCATCTTGCTGCTGAACCGGTTCAACAATGAGTCTGACATGCTGATCAGCAAAGCGTGGTCTTGCGTCATGTATCATGCCTCGTCCCTGCCCCCGCGTGCAGTTCAGCATAAATTTTCGCCGATTAATCAAGATCGATCTTGTTGCCCTCTAGAATACTGAACGATACTGGCATCCGCTGCCCGGATGCGCACGCGGCAAGCTGAGCCAGGCCCGCACGCACAATGCTCCTATGACAGCGGTCCATGTTGATTAGTGGAATCATGGCGGAATGATGCCAGGCGGTCAAGTCTTGTAAGCATGAATTTGCAAAACATAATAATAATGATCGATCCCGCTTTGCCTAATCCTGATCTTCGACTATGCGATCCAGCGCGGCTAGACCGCGCGCCTAACCCTTGGGTACCCGAAATGTGCGGGTGAGCCATCGAAGTCAGTTATCAGACTCTTAGGTGTCAGCACCAGATCACGCGCCGCCTCAGCAGCGTCTCAGACCTCCTTATTAGCCCATCTGAGCTGCCTTTGCTGACATCCGCGTGGAGGCGATCTCCTTGCTCCGCCTTCACCGATACCTCGTCCCAGCAGCAACGTTTAGCCGTGCCCCGCTGCTGCGGGTGGTAACCGCCCGCTGCGCTAGGCGGTGTGGACAGTATCCCGGCTGAGTCCGATGATCATGCAGATCCAGGTCCATTCCCGGACTCCGGCCGAAGACCACGTTCTCCAGAAGCGCGCTGCCCGCAGATACGAAGAGCCACTGTAGCATCTCCACATCCTTCCCAACGGCGGCTTGTCAACCAGCCAGCAGGTAAGAGGACCGGCAACACCGAGTAAATACTTCATGCTTGACCCCGATCGTGTGAACCTATGCGCCGAGGAACATCCGGCAGGCTCGGTTAAGCACCTCCGGACGGTCCGCGGAGCGCTTTTCGGCCATCATGGCGCCGCGAAACGTCGCGGCTAACGCCTCCGGTCTGCTGAGCACGGAACTGGCAAGCGGACCGGATATCCCGTATTATAGGCTGAAATCGAGAATATCAGTAAGGTGGTGGGTCGTGCTGACAGGATGTGTCGGATGGCCGGATGAACTAGCAGCACGATATCGGGATCTCGGCTACTGGCGAAGCGAGACGCTCGGAGACCTACTCCATGAGTGGGCAGAGCTCTACGGCGACGCGATTGCCTTGGTCGCAGGTCCGAAGCGGTGGAGTTATCGCCAGTTGGACGAGTGGGCGGATCGGCTGGCCAGCGGGTTACATCGGCGGGGAATCCGTTCTCGTGATCGACTGCTCGTGCAGCTGCCTAACCTGGCCGAGTTCCTGCCTCTGTGTTTCGCGTTGTTCAGGATCGGCGCCATACCAGTGCTGGCGCTACCGCCACACAGAGAGAGCGAAATCCTCCATTTAGCCGGACTCGCGGAGGTTGTTGCATACGTCCTCCCAGATAGGCATGCTGGCTTCGACCACCGCGACTTAGCCCGCCGTGCGCGGAGTCAAATACCTAGCATACGGGAGGTTTTCGTCATCGGGGACCCTGCGGAGTTCACCGCGTTCGCCGACCTCGATGACGATCCAGTTCGGTTCCCCACCCCGGACCCGGCAGACGTGGCTCTGCTGCTGCCGTCTGGCAGGACGACGAACCTGCCGAAATTGATTCCCCGTACGCATGACGACTACGCCTACAACTTCCGCGCCAGCGCCGTTGTATGCGGTCTCAATCCCGCCAGCCGCTATCTCGTCGCTCTACCTATCGCACACCAATTTACCCTCGCCTGTCCCGGAGCGCTCGGCACGTTGCACGCGGGTGGCACCGTTGTCATGGCGCCGAGCCCGAGCCCAGACGACACGTTTCCCCTGATAGAAAGCGAGCGGATAACAATCACAGCTCTGGTTCCACCGCTTGCGCACCTGTGGATGGACATGGCAGAGCTGGTCGATGCTGACCTGTCCAGTCTCAGCCTGCTCCAGGTTGGCGGCGCGAAGCTCGAGCGCGAGGCGGCTTGCCGAGTCCGTGCGGTCCTGCGTTGCGGTCTGCAACAGGCGTTCGGCATGTCCGAGGGGCTGGTGAATTTAACCCGCCTTGAGGATCCCGATGACGTGATTAACGATACCCAGGGCAGGCCAATTTCCGATGCCGACGAGATCCGGATCGTTGACGCAGCCGACCACGACGTGGCAGAAGGCCAGACAGGAGAGCTGCTCACTCGTGGTCCGTATACGGTGCGAGGGTATTATCGGCAAAAGGAGTATAATGACTGTGTCTTCACCGACAATGGATATTACCGGACTGGAGACCTAGTTCGTCAGCTTCCCGGTGGGCATCTGGTGGTAGAGGGCCGTGTCAAGGACGTGATAAATCGCGGCGGCGAGAAAGTTCCGGTTGTAGAAGTCGAGAACCACCTGCTTCATTACCCTTCAGTGGATGAAGCCGCGGTCATAGGATTGCCGGACACGCTGATGGGGGAACGCACCTGCGCGTGCGTCGTGTTCAGAGGTGATGCAGCAACGCTGCCCGAACTCATCGCATTCCTGCGAAAGCGCGGGGTAGCGGCATTTAAGTTACCGGATCGTCTTGAGTTGTTTGACTCCTTCCCCCGGACTGAGCTTGGCAGGATTCGCCGAGAGCGACTTGCTGACGAGGTAGCTCACCGCATCCGCGGGCGCCCGCAGCAATTTGCGGACGGTGCCTAGCAACGGGCCCCGGAAGCTTCTTACTTGCGCGCGCTGATCACACCGTGCGGCGTCCAACTGCCCCCGGGGAACCTCTCTATCTTGGAGAACCCCGCCGTAGTGAGCCAGTCTTCATACTGCTTCCAATGGTAGATCATACTGCGTCGGGCTGGCAGCGTCGCGAAGTAGACGTTGTCCAATGCCGCGTACAGCGGGCCGTCACCGGTGTCGTCAGAGATCGCGCTGAATATCAGCACCCGCCCGCTGTCGGGCAGCAGCTGCCATGCCTTGTTCAGTAATGTTAGATTCTCTTCCGGTGACCATATGACGAGTTGGTTCGCGAACAGAACGCAGTCGTGGCCCGCCGGATACTGGTCAGTGAAGATATCACCCTCCTGAAAGGATATCCGCCCGGACAGGCCGTGCTCCGCGATCTTGCGCCGCGCGATATCCGCCACATCCGGAAGATCGAGAATAGTGAATTCGGCTTGGGGGTTCGCTTTGGCGAGAGCGACGGCATTTACCCCGTCGCCGCCGCCGACGTCCAGAATTCGATGAACCCCGGTTAGATCGGCTTTTGCGACGAGAATGGGATTCGACAGACGAGACCAGGACCGCATGCACCGGTAAAACAACATTTGCAGATCCGGATTCGCAGCGAGCCGATGATAGAGGTCGGTACCGTTGCCCTCGAACCTTCGCAGGCCCACGTTGGTGTTGCGGCGCAATGACTCCACGAAGTCCACCTCGATCGGGTACACGATGTGGGACTCGAACGCGACCAAGTCCTCCATTATCTCCCACGAGTGGTCCCGGAACATCGTCTCCACCAGTTCAGCGTTCCGATAGCGATCGCCCTCGCAGGCAGTGAGTCCCAGCGCGGTGGTGCCGAGCAGGAGAACCTGCGTCGGCCGGGGCTGGAGGGCCAGCTCCTCGGCGATGACGGCGCTGGTGCTGCGGGGCCGCTGGCTGAGCAGCGAAAAAAGGCCGAGCTGACAGCCGGCGTTGAGCATCTGGAATGCCGAGGAACCGAAAAGGATACGAATCAGATTATCACTCGTGAGTGGATGAGCTTTTGGCATGTGACACTCCGCCTCAGATATTTGTTAGGGGCAAGTCCGCTCGCTCAGGTCACCCGAGTCCGCTCCTGGGGAAACCGTTCATAGCTCCGATTCGCGACGAGGTCCCGCAGCCGGTCCATAGCGTCCCAGACATCGACAAAGCGGGTGTAGACAGGAGATGGTCCGATTCTTAGCCGATCCGGTACGCGAAAATCGCAGATCACGCTGGCGTCTTCGGCCAGTGATTGGCATACACGCCAAGCATCCGGGTGCGCGAGCGACACGTGCGATCCTCGGTGCTCAGCCCTTCTCGGCGACGCCAGCCGAAAACCATGGGAGGGCAGCCAGCGGTCCGCGAGCTCGACGATCAACTGGCCCAGCCGCATCCCCTTCTCCCGCACCCGGGTGACGTCGGCCTGCTCCATCAACGTCAGCGCCGGATCGACCGCGGCCAGCGACAGCAGGGGCGGCGTGCCGACCAGGAATCGCTCGATGTGACCCAGCGGATCGTAGTCCGACCCCATCTGGAACTGGTCCCGCTGACCGAACCAGCCCCAGATCGGCTGCTGCAACACTGGCTGCAGCTCGGTCCGAACGTAGAGGAAGGCCGGAGAGCCAGGACCTCCATTGAGATACTTGTATGTGCAGCCGACAGCAAGGTCAGCGCCGACCGCGTTGAGCGCGATCGGAATAACACCGACCGCGTGGGATAAATCCCACAGCACAAGTGCCCCGACTTCCCTCGCGGCCACATTCACCGCCGCCATGTCCAACAACGCGCCGCAACGGTATGACACCAGGGAGAGCACGATCAGTGCTACATCATCATCAAGCGCCGCGCGGAGCACGTCGAGATCGAGGCCATTATCGACATGTGACTGCACCGCGCGCGGAGTCAGTTTCCGCTGTGCGGCCAGCCCTTGCATGACGTAACGGTTTGTGGGGAAGTCATCAGCGTCGATGATGACGGTGCCTCGGTCGGGAGCGGCATCCAGCGCGGCGGCCGCCAATTTGTAAATGTTGACCGAGGTGGAGTCCGACAACGTCACCTCGCCAGGGCGAGCCCCGAGCGCGTGCACGGCAAGCCGGTCGCCGAGGCAGCCCGCCCAGTCAATCCACGTCTGCCAGGACCTCACCAGTCCGGCACCCCAGTCCTTGCGGACCACCGCATCCAGGAAATCAGGCGTCGCGGCGGGAAGCCGTCCCAGCGAGTTCCCATCAAGGTAGATCATGTGGGGATTGGTGATGATGAACCGATTCCGGAACTCGGCGAGTGGGTCGAACGAATCCATCTCCTCGGCCAACTCACGTGGGATCTCACCGTCCATGCGCTTCCTTATTCCATTCTCGTGACCCATCACACCAACCGTCACAACGCCGAGCGCACCGACCAAAGCTCGGGGAAGAACCGGTGACCGCTGATCTTGCTGAGCCACGACATCCCGTGCGTGCCTCCGGTTCCTGGCTTATCACCCAGCAAGCGCTGCACGGTGACCAGATGAGTGTAACGCCAGCGGGCGAACAGATCGGAGGTATCCAGCAGCGCCTCACCGAGCAGGTAAAGATCGCGGCAGCGCACCGGTTCCTGATATATCTCCCGCCAGGCGGACTCCACGACGTCATTGGTGTGGTAGGGCAGCGAGAAATCACGATCCAGCAGTTCGCGCGGGAGATTAAACCCTCGTCGGCGCAGCAGCGCGAGCGTTTCGTCATAGAGACTCGGCTGGCGCAGCTGCGCTAACATGTCACCGTATGCCGGTGAGTTGCGATGTGGCTGCGCCATCGCCAGGCTCTTGTTTCCGAGCAGGAATTCCAGGCGCCGGTAGGAGACTGACTGAAATCCAGATGCGCTGCCGAGAACGTCCCGAAACTCGGCAAATTCGGCGGGCGTGAGGGCAGCCAGCACGTCCCAGGATGACAGAAGAAACTGCTGTACTCTCGCCGACCTGCGCAGCGTCCACAGAGCGTCATCCAACTGGTCATGCCCAAGGTAGTCGCGTGCGGTGGTGAACTCCGTGCACAGCAGTTTGAACAGCAATTCTTTGACCTGGC
>JAOAPP010000709.1 GCA_025462985.1 Bryobacterales bacterium
CGATAAGAGGTCATCATGGCGAAACTACCGAAAGCGCCCCCAGTGGTATCGGATATCAATGTCACACCAATGGTGGATGTGATGCTGGTGCTGCTTATCATCTTCATGGTCATCACGCCTATGCTCAGCAAGGGCGTGAACGTCGACCTGGTGAAAACGAAGAATCCGATCAAGATGCAGGAAGCCGATAAGGAAGACGCAATCCTGGTCGCGATTACTCGTGACGATAAAGTCTATCTGAGCCCTGGCAACTCGTTGATCAGTCCTGACCAACTCGGTCCAAAGGTCAACGATCTGCAAACCAACCGGTCCGACAAAACGGTCTATATCAAGGCCGATGCCCGCGCCCGGTTTGCTGCCGTCACGGATGTCATCGACAACCTGCGCACTGCGAAGGTCGACTCGGTGGGTCTGTTGACCGAGGAAATCCGGGACAAGAACAAAAAGGGAAGTCTGTAGAGATTGGTAAGGAGCTAAGAATATGGCATTTGCAGTGGGCGGCTCCGGCGGCCCTAAAGCTGATATCAACGTTACCCCACTTATTGACGTTCTGCTCGTGCTGCTCATCATCTTCATGGTGATCACGCCACTGACGCCCAAGGGTTTGGACACACTTGTTCCGCAGCCACCGCCGCCAAACCAACCGCCACCTCCTGAAAACCAGGATCCGACGGTTGTAATCGAAGTGGCGAAAGATCACAGTCTGCAGATCAACGGCCAGCCTGTGAAGGAAGCCGATTTGACGCAGAAGCTTGAAGACATCTTCAAGACCCGCGCCACGAAGGTTCTCTTCATCAAAGGCGATCCCGATGTCGATTATCGCTACGTGGCCCTGGCCATTGACGCTGCCAAGGGCGCCGGGTTGGACAAAGTCGGAATAATGACTCCGAAGGTCGAAGCAGGCCAATAGGAGAGTGGAAAGGATCGCGATGATTCTCAAATCGAAATGGTGGACGATCGCGGCGCTCAGTTCCGTGATGCTCTTGAGCACCGGCTGCGCCAAGCTGAAGTCGAGAGATGAGTTGAACAAAGGCGTGCAGGCCTTCCGCAACAACAAGTACGCCGATGCCGTGACTCATTTCAAAGAGGCGGTGAATCTCGATCCGACGAGTCAAAACGCTAGATCTTATCTCGCTGTTTCGTACATGGTTCAATGGGTCCCCGGCGCAGAGTCGAAGGACAACAGCAAGAACTACGACATGGCGAAAAGGACGTTCAATGAGATTCTAGAGAAGGAGCCCACAAACTCGACTGCGTTGGCCTATATGGCTTCGATGGCGTTCCAGAGGGCAGCGGCAGGCACGGAAGAGGAAAAGCATGCCGCGCTCGAGGAGGCTCGCAAGTGGAATGAGCGCCGCATCGAGGTCGACCCGAAGGACGCTGAACCTTACTACTATCTTGGAGTCATTGACTGGTCGCAGGCCTATCCGGCGATCAAAACGGCCCGAGTGGAAGCCAAGGCAAAGCCCGACGATCCGGGTCCCCTGAAGGACCCTAAACTTCGCGGAGAGCTGAAAGCCAAGTACGGCGCTATGGTCGACCACGGCGTTGAGCAACTTACGAAGTGTCTGAGTATCGACAAGGAGAACGAGGATGCTATGTCGTACCTTAATCTTCTCTATCGCGAAAAGGCTAACCTCGAAGACAACAGTGATGCGGCGAAGGCCGACGTGGCCAAGGCGGAAGACTGGTCCAACAAGTCTCTGGACATGAGAAAGATCAAGGCTTCCAGGCCCGCCAAGAAGACAGAGAACACCTAGTCTGGCAACTGGACGATCACAACGGCGCTGCGGCCACAAGGCCTCCAGCGCCGTTTTCTTTTAGGCTTCCGTTCCAATCGCAATCTCGGGCAGATGGGCCAGCGCCAGGAAGCGGTCCAATCCCCTGTACTCATCTGGGCCGAGTTCAAACCGAATGTGCCGGGTTAGGTACTGCTGGGCGGCTTCCCTCGAAACACTTCTGCGCTCGTATTCGCGATCGACAATCTCCGCGATTCTTTCTCGCCCAAAATGCCAGGACCCTTCAGTGATCGCAGCAAGCGCGCCGGTGGCGATGCCCGGCTTGCCTGCCCATGCGGCAAATACGAATGGTAATGCTGTAAACCGGAACCACTCGTCCGCGAGGTCAAGCCAGCGATAGGGCTGGGCTTTCGGATCGATTGCCAGGGCCGGGTCCCCGATGATGAGGGCCGCGTCGGCTCTATCCATCATTGCGCCGAGCGCCGGAGCATGTCGGCGGATCTCCGGCTCGACGCCGAAGCGTTCCCGGAGTATGACTCGCGCCAGTTGCACAGATGTCCTCGAACTCGCATCCGCGTAGAGCGTCCGAATCTCTCGCCAGGGTACCTTCGAAAATAACAGGATGCTGCGAACCGGGCCCCGCGCCGTGATGCCGACGCCGGGTACGATTTCAAGTCCTTGCCGTGCGATTTCGGCTACCGGTACCAGCCCGATGTCAATCTGACCTGCTTCGAGCTGTTCGGCGCAAACGGACGGAATCGAGAATGTCAGGTCGACCAGATCAACCTGGGGTCCATGCAGCATACCCCAGACAAGTGGAACGCTGTTGAGGAAGCTGACTGCTCCCACTCGAGGTCTGCCGACGTTCTTACTGCTCACACCCCATTTTATCGGGCGAGCTGCTGAGTTCTGCTCAGACGCCCCGCCGGTCACCCCAAAGGTCGACGTGGAGTCGCGGACTGAACCGATAGCCTTTCTGCTTACAGACTTCGACTATCCACAGGGCCCGCTCGCGGATAACGTCCCGATTCGTCCCTTCCGGCATCAGGATGATGTGCTCCGGTTCTATCTGCAGCGCCTGCTGCATTGCCTCGATCTCAAGCAGATCGCCGGGGGAGCAAAGTACGTACTTGACCTGATGCGGATACTCCTTCATCAGCCGACTCAGCACGTCTGGCTGGTAGCGCAGACGGTTATGATTGGCCGCCCATCTTCCGCCATCGCGTAGCAGGGGAGCCGAATTGGAAAGCTTCGGACTGATGCTCATCAGGTCGCAGGCGACGGGTACGAAGACGGTTCCTGCCGTCTCAATTGTGATGTGCAGCCCTGCCGCGCGGAAGGCCGAGGTGAGCGCCTCCACCCGTGGCGAGATCATGGGCTCTCCGCCCGTCAGAACGACATGCTTCGCGCCATAGGAACGTACCTGGCCACAGATCGCCTCTATGCTCTGGTTGGATCCCTCCGGGTTCCACGATGTGTACGGCGTGTCGCACCAGGTGCATCGAAGATTACAGGCCGAGGTGCGGACAAAGACCGAAGGAACTCCCGTGAGCGTGCCTTCGCCTTGCACCGAGAACAAGATTACAGATATCCTCACGAGCGCGCCAGAGCCGGATCGACAAGCCCGGCCTCTTCAAAACCTTTCTGACGCAGGATGCAGGCGTCGCACTTGCGGCATGGCGATCCGCCCGAAGCCGGATCGTAACAGCTGTGAGTAAGCCCGAGATCGAGGCCCAGTTCCGACGCCGTACGCACAATGTCTGCCTTTGTCATGGCGCTCAGCGGCGCCTGAATGCGGATCACGCCGGTTCCTTCGACGCCAGCTTTGGTGGCGAGGTTTGCCAAGCGTTCAAAGGCCTGGATGAACTCGGGGCGGCAATCCGGGTACCCTGAATAGTCGATTGCGTTCACGCCGATAAAGATGTCGAAGGCGCCGCATACCTCCGCATAGGCCAGCGCAAATGCGAGAAAAATTGTATTGCGGGCCGGCACATAGGTGACCGGAATGCCGGCTCCCATGTCCTCGTGCCCACGATCCTTGGGCACGTCGATGTCTGCGGTCAGCGCCGAGCCGACAAAGATGCGAAGATCGATGACCGCGGTCTTGTTTTCCCTGGCCCCGAGACTCGCGGCGACCCGTCTAGCGGCCTCCAATTCGACGGAATGCCGCTGCCCATAGTCAAACGAAAGGCAGTAACATT
>JAOAPP010000710.1 GCA_025462985.1 Bryobacterales bacterium
TCGCGGAGAACAGCAACCTGCCAGCGCTCTCTTCCGGGCAGAATGGAACGAGGCGAGGGAGCTACAGCCTTCCTCGCCAAGCCGTACAAAGGATTCTCAGGCGTATGGTCGTAGACCGTGGGTTCCATTCAAAGTAAATGGGCCTGAACTCGGATTCTCCTGTGGCTGAACCGCGGGCGGCAGTCTTATTGCACGCCGGCGGTTACTGCATCTTCGGAGAGCTCTTCGCCGAAGCTTTATGTGCTTTCGCTTCCGCCGAGATGTCCTCCAAGTCCTCGCGGGCTTGATCGATGGCCTGCTTGACTTCGGCACCGATCATCACACCGCCCTTGGCTAGGCCGCGAATCGCGGGCTTGAGCACAGGCAGAACCACCGGAGCGGTCAGCAAACCTAAAAGATATAGCCACATAAGATAAACTTCACTCCTTTTCGACTTACTGTTACCCTTTTTAAAACGCAATTAAGCAGCAAAGGGGGGGGAAATGCCAATACCTGCGCTTTGGTTTCTTCCCAATAGTCTACAGATCGCTGGCCGGGGGTGTCAAGAATTATCGCAGTACGCCGTGCGATAACGCGAATAATTCTCGAACTTCCCGACTAAAGATTCTCGGGCAGTTAAAGTTGCTATACTTTCCGAGCTATGGCTTCCTCGTTATTTGATCTGGACGGCGAGGTTGTCGCGATTACCGGCGGAGCTGGCTTTCTGGGCCGCACTTATGCGCAGGCGATCTCAGAAGCAGGGGGAATTCCCGTGCTGCTCGATATCAATGAACCGGCGCTTGAGGGGGCGGCGCAACAAATCGGTGGACCGGTCGCAACATATCGCTGCGATATAACGGAGCCAGACGACATCCGGGCCGCGCATCGCGGTCTCATCGAACGGTTCGACCGGATCGGGGCGCTCATTAATAACGCCGCCAACAATCCGACGGTCTCGCCGGACGCAGGAATGGCGTATTCTGGCCGATTGGAGACCATGTCTCTCGCGCAGTGGCAGGCGGATATCGATGTCGGTCTGACCGGAGCCTTTCTGTGCTCGCAGATATTCGGCGCGCACATGGCGGCTGCAGGGGGGGGCAGCATAGTGAACATCTCTTCCGACCTCGGCGTAATTAGTCCGGATCAAAGGCTATACCGCCGGGAAAACATCCCGGAACCCGAGCAAACCGTCAAACCCATCACATATTCTGCCGTCAAGACCGGAATCCTGGGACTCACGCGATATCTTGCCACCTATTGGGCTAAACAGAACGTGCGCGCAAACGCCGTGTGTCTGGGAGGAGTGCTCAACGGCCAACCCGAGACGTTTCTGAATGCAGTGGCGGAACGCATACCTTTGGGGCGGCTAGCCCGGTGTGAGGAGTACAAGGGTCCGATTGTGTTTCTTTGCTCGCGGGCGTCCTCATATATGACGGGAGCGACCCTGGTCATCGACGGCGGGCGCACCATCTGGTAGCAAACCTAGAAAACGAGCAAGCCTGTTCGCGCTCTTGCCGTCCGGCCGATAGAGTTCTGCGGCGCGTGCGGCGGCGAGACTTCGCGCGTCAGGCGAGAACAAGGCTTCAGCCACTACGTCTGCCATATCTTCGTAAGACGCCACGAAATGTCCGTTCCGAGGTTTGTGAGTGGGTGGGGCGCTCATCCCCGTGAGGGAATGCAGCGCCCGTGTGGCGTAAATGCCGGTGGAATAGACACTACAGGTTTCCGGTCTCGGATCGGTGGAAGCATAGGCCAAAGCGTCCAGATTAAACGCGGAGGCAGGCGAGATTATGAGGTCGGGAACAGCCATAATCTCACGGATAGTAGCAAGGCCGTCCAGGGACTGGAAACACACGCGGGAAGCATATCTTTCGCACAGTTTCGTATACGACTGCCTCTCCTCGGGAGAGCAACGCGGGTGCGTGCGAACTGCCAGTGACACCGCGCGCTTTCGCGAGGTCAGTTCACATACGGCATGTAGAGACTTTTCGAAGTCGCGAACGTCGTTGTCGACGAGCCCCGAACAGATTCCCGCGTATAGCACCAGCTTCCTGTCAGGTCCCAAGCCCAGCGCGGCCCTTCCTTTCTCGCGGGCACGGCCATACGTCATCCCCGACAGGTATTGTTCAAAAGAAACCCAACCAAGGACTTGCGCTCGTAAACCTGTGAGCGCGGATGCGAATTCCGCGGCCGCTGCATCCACAGTCGCGATCTCATCAATGCCCACCCGCGCCACAGGATGCTCGTCCTGGCGCATCGCAATGCCGACTCCGTAGTAGTCCTGCACACAATGAATCCGGCCGGGATAACCGCGACGTCGCAGCGCAGTCGCAACGAGTTCATCGACACCTAGCTTCGAAGCGGGGGTAGTGCGGAGAAAGAAGTCGGGAAGATCCCGGACAAACAGGGCGTCGACCTTTGCCAGGAGATGTTCGGCTCCCCGGACGTCCGCCGGGTCCAATTCCGTCGAGAATCCGGAGGCTGAAGGAAGGTTCGAGGCAAGCCTCGGATCCAACTCGAGGAAACCTTCCTTTGCCGGAACCACCACGCGTGTGACGTATTGGCGCAGGACCGGCATGGCTCGATCTGACAAGTGCCGCAGTGCACTGTCCGTTGCGAGTATTAATATCTCTGCGTAGGCGGACAACGCAGGGAGAGAACTGAGTATCAGTTCGGCGGGGCCGGGGTGGCGGACCGTGATCAGGAGCCGGCGAGCCATGGGCAGTACTGGTTCAAAACCCCGGGCATCGAGAGCACGGATCGAGCTTGTTCTTTTCACCCTGCAAGTGAAGGCTCCGATAGCTCTGCATCTTTTCACCGAGCCAAAGATCCTTGATGTCCACGTCGCCGATCTTTCCCAGGCCGAGATGGCTGAGATAGTCTTCGTCGCAGGGAGCAGCAGTACCATCCCACCACACATAGAGCCGTTCCCACAGCAACGAACAGGGGCGCGTTTCCGGGCGTTGGGGCTGACTATAAATCTGCAGGCGAGGGATGGCCCGACGATACGCAAATTCGTCCACCATGCCGCTCCAGAACTGAGCCGCCCGAATGGTGTCCTGACTGTCGTCGACCAGCACCATGCTGATACGGGTGCGGGTTCGGGAATCCGGAAATTCTTTGCGGCGGATCTCGTTGAACGTGAGAATCTTTTCCACGATCTGGTCGAAATTCGCGCCAATCCGGATGCGCTCAAAGTCTTCTTTGACCGCGGCATCCACCGAAAACACCAGCGTATCGAGGTTCGAATCCAGGATCTGACGCGAGAGATCCGGAGTCAGCCGCGTTACGTTGGTGTTCATCTTCACGTCCAGGGTTCCCGCATCTTTCGCATAGCGGATCATCGGGGCGATGTTCTTGTTAAGGGTTGGCTCGCCCCGACTCGCAAGCACGACCGCGTTCAGATCGTAACGCGCACCCTCATCGATGATCCGCCGATAGAGGTCGAAGCTCATGAAGCCCATCTGCGAGCGGTCCTTCGAAAGAAGCGGATCCATTTGGAAACACATGGTGCAACGTATATTGCATACGCTGGTCGGTTCGATGGCGAGAAGAAGCGGGAACTCCGTTAGCACCCGATTGCGGGGGTAGTGATTGAAACGGTAGCGGTACACCAGATACGAAACGACTAAGTTCGAGGGGAGTTGCGAAGCGACACGCAGCTCCGTACGGGAGAATGATTGCTTGACAAAGCTGAGATCGCGCCCCTCCGAGTTGTGTTCTTCCGCCGCGCTGAGATAGTTCAGCACGCCACGGAGATCATTCACGAGGTAACGGGCCGTCCCGGAACGGATTGCGTCCGTCACGAGTGCCGCGAAATGCTCGCGCGGGAACATATCCTCATCGTCTGCGCCGAGCCGACGGTTCTCAAAGAAGTCCGTGTTTAAGGTACTCGCGGGGTTCACGCGGCGCTCCCGGCCGGGCGCTCTGCGCTCACAACGGAGCCAACCGCATCCACCACGTGTTCCATCACCGATCTCGGTCCGGTGGTGATACGGGTGTAACGGTTCCAGAATTCATCTCCACCATAATCCCGGACGGAGATCCCGCGTTCGGAGAACTCACGAAGCACCGCGTCCCGCTGCGCGCCAAACTCCACAAGAACGAAGTTCGCGTGCCCTTGATGGACAGGGAATCCCAAGTCCGCGAGCGCTGCGGCCAGGTAAGCCGCTCCCGCCTTTGTCTCGGCCACGCCTCGGGTGATGACTTCCGGGTTCGCCAGCACATGCTGCGCCGCAAGAATTGCCACGGCGTTCATCTCTACCACCGGCTTCGTCCGGTAAATCCAGTTCCGGACGTGCCGATTGCATACCAGATATCCCGCGCGCAGACCCGCGAGCCCAGCTGCCTTCGAAAACGTCCGGGCAATCACCAGATTGTCAAATTCGTCGATACGATCCGCCCAGCCCGTGTCGGCGTATTCGTGATAGGCCTCATCCAGGAGAACAACGGTCCCTACTTCAGACGCTCTGACAAGAACACGCTCTAGACCGTCTTTGGCGAGGAGGGAGCCCAACACCCCACTGGGATTCGCTAGGGCGATTAGTTTGATATTGCCGTTGAGCTGCTCGATAATCTCATCGAAGTCGATCGAGAAATCTTCCCGATAGCAGACGCGCGAGCAACGCAGGTTGAAGATCTGAGCGTATACCTCATACATTCCGTACGTCGGATAAGTAATCAGCAGTTCGTCGCCCGGATCGCAAAAGGTTTCGATGGTTTGCCGGATACCAGCATCCGAACCGCTCGTGAGAACCACATTCTCCACCTCCCGGTTCAGGAAAGCCGCGAGTTGCCGGTACAGCGGATTCACCTCGGGATACGCGCTCAGCATCCAGGGCCGTAGCTGCGAAATAACTTCGGCGAATAAAGAGATCCCGATATCCGGAACCTTTTCGTTCATGTCCAGGCGTATAGTTTCGCCGCGGTTTTCCCAACTCTGGCCGGGTCGCGCAATTGGCGATAAGTGAGAGCGCGGGCGAATCATAATTTTCCCCCTTCGGCCGAGTGAGCGCGCTGAAAACGAAAGCCGGCGCGAGCCATCGCCTCAACCAATCCCAGGGCCACACAGCGGTCCAGTTCATTTTTTTCGCTCGATATCCGGTCGAAAGGAAGCATGTCACGGTGCGTGCGCAAATCCCCGTCGGTAACCGGTCCGTATTGCACACCGAGCGACCGTTGGTGTGCCAACCAGAGATCGTGGGCGCGCCGCGTAAGCGCCGTGAGCAGCACGGAACATTCTGCCGAACGGCGACCGCGAACGGGCTGATAACCGATTTCCGCGGCAGACGCCAGCAAACCGCGCACGACAGCCGACTCCAGCGCTACCGATTCCGGCGAAAGCTTCGCGAACGGGCGGATGGCAGGATGAAGCTTCGCCTCGTCATCGACCCGCGGACCCGGGCGGTACCCTTGCCGTCGCTTACCTCGAACCCAGGCTTCGTGAATCGCGGAGCAGAGGCGTGGAACCATGAATTCGGTGTCCCACTGCACCAAAGTCCCAGTGAGCCGGACGTTGTTCTTGGCCGTCGCAAGCGGATCGTCGCCGCGTACAGTTTCGAAGGTCATCAGCCCTTCGTATCGAACCTCTTCGAAGGCGATCAATGCGTCGCGCAGAGGCGAGATTCCCGAGCCGAGAGGAACATTGGCCCCTTCGGCATTTTTGTCTTTGACGTGGACGTGGGCGATGGAACTGCCAAGCCGCTGGATGTCGCGTGCGACGTCGTGTCCCAGCGCCGCGCTGTTTCCGGTGTCGTAGCAAACCCGCAGCCGTGGATGGGCAATCAGCCCGAGTAAACGCAGCAGCGCTCCTGCGTCGAGCGAGGTCTCTATCGCGACAGTTACCCCACAGCTTCCCGCCGCGTCCGTAACGCGCCGCAGCGGGGCGATCATTCGACGCACATCTGAACGCGACAACTCAGACGCTTCGAAGAGGGGCAGCACGAGGGTCTGGACGCCGATCTGGCGGCAGCACTCCAAAAGCTCTCCTAGATACTC
>JAOAPP010000803.1 GCA_025462985.1 Bryobacterales bacterium
GCGAGCGCGGTCTGGGCGACGACCCGGACAGCGACCGTCCCGCCCTCGGGTCCGGCGCCCTCGATCTGGACGGCCTCGGCGCCGGCGTTGCGCAGCTCCTCGAGCGCGTCGAGCATGACCGAGGCGCTCACCGAGCCCTGCGGGTCGGTGATCCGCACCAGCACTCCCGGCCCAGAGGCGGGCAGCGTGCCGGCCAGCACCCCGAGCAGCTGCGTGCGGCGGCGTGCCTCCGCCAGCGCGGCCGACCGAGCGCCGCTCCCGGTGGTCAGCCGCTGCTTGGTGGCGTTCAGCGACTCCACCTCCAGCTGCAACCGGGCGCTGCGGTTCTGGAGCTCGTCGAGGATCTGCACCAGGTCCTCCGGCCGGGCTCCGGTGAGGAGGTCGTCGTGCTGGGTGGAGCGCACCTGGACGGCCAGGGCGAAGCCCAGGACCAGCAGAAGCGAGGCCACCAGCACGTCGACGCGGCGCGCGCGGACCTTCAAGGCCCGCCGGATCGTCCGCTTGAGCCGGGGCTCCCGGACCGCGGACTCGTCGAGCTCCTGCTCGGGCTCGTCGCCCTCGGCCGGTGCTGGCTCGTCAGGCATGGAACAGGTGCCGGCGGATCGCAGCGGTGTTGGTGAAGATCCGGATCCCCAGGACGACCACGACGCCGGTGGACAGCTGGCCGCCGACGCCCAGCTGGTCACCGAGGAACACCACCAGCGCCGCGACGAGCACGTTGCTGACGAACGAGACCACGAAGACGCGGTCGTCGAAGATGCCGTCGAGCTGAGCGCGGATCGCGCCGAACACCGCGTCCAGGGCGGCCACCACCGCGATGGGCAGGTAGGGCTGCAGGTCGGCCGGCACCGTGGGGTGCAGGACCAGTCCCAGGACGACCCCCAGGACCAGGGCGACGGCGGGGATCACGCGCGCTCCAGCGGCAGGCTCACGACCGCTCCTCTCATCGTGGCGCTCCCGGATGCGCCTCGTGCAGCTCGGCGGGACTTGCGGCGGGCAGGTGCAGGGTGTCCTTGCGCGTCACCTGGAAGGCGATGCCGTACAGCGAGGTCCAGGTCTGGAAGCGTCGGGCGACCGCCCCGTCCACGAACCGGTTCTCCATCGTGTCCACCGGCCCGATCGCTTTGATCTGGTACGGCGGGGTCAGCGGCCGGAAGTCGACCAGGATCGCGTCGCCCGCGGAGCGGATGGTCGTCTGGGCGGTCAACCGCTGCCCGTTGACAGCGATCTGCTCGGCGCCGGCCGTCCACAGCGCGTTGACGACCTCCTGGAGGTCCCGGTCGTAGATCCGGCCGTCGCCGTTGCCCGCCGAGCCGTCGGCGGTGGGCTGCGACCCGGTGGCGTCGTTGAGGGTGACCACGAGCCCCGGGCCCTGCACCGCGGTGGCGCCCGTGACCAGCTCCAGTGCTGCGAGCTCGTCGGCCAGCGCCCGACCCCGGTCGTCCTGGCCGAGCACAGTGCCCCGCACGGCGGCCACCTCGCGGCGGAGCCGGCCCTCCTGCGCGGCCAGGGCGTCGGTGGCAGCGGTCTCGTGCCGCACCTCCGCCACCAGTGACTGCCGCGCCGCGCTCGTCTCCTGGGCCTTCTTGCGGACCTGCGACGCCGCGATCCCGGTGACCAGGCCGGCCAGCAGCAGCAGGGCCATGAGCACCATCGGCACCCGGCCCAGGGCGGCCCGCCCGCCGCGGCGGACGGGCTGGGTGCCCGGGGCACCCACCGGGCGCCGGGCCCGGGCGTTCTGGTACTCGGGGTCCAGCGCGGCGGTCGCCATGTCTACAAGCAGACTCATCGATCCCGGGCCGCCGGGGGGGCGTGGCTCGGGAGTCGCGG
The DNA here is from genome assembly GCA_025462985.1 of Bryobacterales bacterium. GTDB lineage: Bacteria > Acidobacteriota > Terriglobia > Bryobacterales > Bryobacteraceae > Bog-105. The sequence goes on from JAOAPP010000803.1 coordinate 1,831, forward strand.
GCATGCGCTCATCCTGCCTCACCGGGAGCGTGTCGCCGGCGCGACGAGCCGCACCGGTCGTGCTCAATCCGGCGGGCCCTCGGTGGCCCCGGCGACCTCAGCCCAGTGGCTGAGCAGGGCCGCGGCCGCGCCGGCGGTTCCCGCTTCGGCCCAGAGGTGGGTGAGGGCCTCTGCCGGATCTGGTAGGACCAGGGCCCAGCTGCCGTCAGGCTCCACGACCCGGACGCCGTCAGTCGTGTCGATCTCCCGGTCTCCGGCGGCCTCGATCACCCGGCGCATGACGGTGCCCTTGACCGCCCAGGGCGTGGGCACGGTCCGGCGCACCACGTGGGCACGCGGGATCCGGGCATCGATCTGGGACAGCGTGAGCTGGGTCCGGGCCACGAGCCCCAGCAGCCGCACGAACGCGGCCACCCCGTCCACCGCGTGCGTGAACTCGGGGATGACGAACCGGCCGCGGCCGTCTCCGCCGAAGACCACGTCGGGTTCTGCGACGCGCCTGGACAGGTCCTCTGGGGAGGTCGACGTCCAGGCGATGTGCGCGCCGTGGAAGCTGGTGACCTGCTCCGCCACGCGGGTGGTCGTGACCGGTACGGCGATCCGGCTGCCGTGCCCGCGCTCGGCGGCGACCAGGTCAAGCAGCACCAGCAGCGCCCGGTCCTCGTGCACCAGCTCG
>JAOAPP010000802.1 GCA_025462985.1 Bryobacterales bacterium
CACATGACGGCCTTCGGGCTGCCGGTGGTGCCGCTCGTGAAGATGAGCAGGTAGAGGTCGTCCAGCTCCGCCTCGCCCTCCGGAAGAGCCGCCGGGGCGTAGGGGATCTGGTCCGGGTCGAGGACGGGGATCTCCAGGCCCTCGAACAGCTCCGGCCGGTCGGTGAGCACGAGGTGGCAGTCGGTGGCCCTCACGTCGTCGAGCAGGCCCTGGCCGGCCCGGGTGGCGTTGAGGCCGACGAGGACGAAGCGCCCGAGAGCCGCTGCCGCCAGCCAGAAGGCGTACTCGGGGACGTTCTCGAGGAGCACGCCGACGTGCGGCACCGGCCGGCGGACCGTGTCGTACCAGGCTGCGCGCGCTGCCGCCTCCGCGACGTACTCGCGGTAGGTCCAGGACCGGCCCTCGTAGAGCAGCCCCGGCCGGTCGTCCTCGGCCCGCGCCCTGACGAGCGCGTCGACCGTGGTCAGCCACTCCATCTAGACGGACGCGGCTTCGGCTGCCTCGGTGAGGACCCTGGTCGCCCACTTGTAGTCCGGCTTGCCGCTCGGCGAGCGCTGCATGAGGTCGACGTAGGTGATGAAGCGCGGCAGCTTGTAACGGCCGATCTGCGTCGACAGGTGCTCCTCGAGCTGCTCCTGCGACGGGGCGGGGTGGCCCTCCTTCACCTGGAGCACGGCGGCGACCTTCTGCCCCCAGCGCTCGTCGGGGATGCCGGCGACGACGGCGTCCTGGAGGTCGGGGTGCGTCTTGATGGCGTTCTCGACCTCCTCCGGGTAGATCTTCTCGCCGCCGGAGTTGATGCAGATCGAGCCGCGGCCGAGGAAGTGCATGGTCCCGTCCGGCTCCACGGTCGCCATGTCGCCGGGGAAGACCCAGCGGGTGCCGTCGATGACGCGGAAGGTCTTCGCGGTCTTCTCGGGGTCGTTGTAGTAGCCGAGCGGGATGTGGCCCTTCTGACCGACGATGCCGACCTTGCCCGAGCCGGGCTCGATCGGCTTGTCGTCGTCGCCGAAGACGGTGGTCCTCGCGTTGATGGCGAACTTCAGGCCGTCCTTGGCGTTGGTGCCGGGCTTCGCCGAGCCGTTGTAGCCGGTCTCGGTCGAGCCGAAGGAGTCGTTGATGTAGAGGTTCGGTGCCACGACGGCGAGCTTGTCGCGGGTGGTCTGGCTGAGCAGCGCCCCGGCCGAGCCGAGGACCATCAGCGAGGACAGGTCGTACTCCTTCTCCTGCAGGGCCTCGAGGATCGGAGTCGCCATCGCGTCGCCGACGACCATCAGCATGTTGGCCTTGTGCTCCTGGATGAGCTCGAGCGCGCCGTGCCCGGAGAACTTGCGGATCAGCAGGATCTTGGCGCCGCTGAAGAACGAGATGAAGCTCGAGAGCTCCGCCGCGCCGTGCATGAGCGGAGCCGCGGGGAAGCTGACGAGGCCGCCGGCCAGCGCGTTGTCCGCGACCTCCTCCGGGGTCTTGAACGGCTCGCCCGCCGGGCGACCGCCGCCCATGCCCGCCATGAACATGTCCTCCTGGCGCCACATGACGCCCTTCGGCATGCCCGTCGTGCCACCCGTGTAGATGATGAGCAGGTCGTCCGCCGAGCGCTCCGGGAAGCCGCTGCGGTCGGTCGGCTGGCCCGCGAGCACCTCCTCGTACTTCAGCGTGCCCTCGGGCAGCTCGAAGCCCTCGAACGGACCGACGGCGATGAGGTGCTGCACCTTCGGCGTCTGAGGCAGGACCGCCGAGATGCGGTCGGCGAACTCGGCGTCGAAGACGGTGCCGACCAGGTCGGCGTCCTCGTAGAGGTAGCGCAGCTCCTCGTGCACGTAGCGGAAGTTGACGTTGATGGGCACCGCGCGGATCTTGAAGAGCGCGAGCATGGTCTCGAGGTACTCGGTGTCGTTCATCATGTGGCAGCCGACGTGGTCACCGGGCTCGATGCCGATCGACAGGAAGTGGTGCGCCAGCTGGTTGGCGCGCTCGTCGAGCTGCTGGTAGGTCAGCAGCCGGCCCTCGCAGTAGAGCGCCTCGCGGTCGGGGACCGTGTCCACGACCTTCTCGAACATGTCGGCCAGGTTGAACTGCACTGTGTCTCCTACTGCTTGAAGCCGGAGGTGGCGGTGGCCCCTCCGTCGACGGCCAGCTCGGCCCCCGTGATGTACGACGCGGCGGGGCTCGCCAGGAAGGTGACTGCTTCCGCGACCTCCTCCGGCTTGCCGGTGCGGTGCATGGCGACCTGCCCGCCGATGAACTTCTCGCGGTCCTCCGAGCCCGGCAGGAACGCCTGGACCATCGGGGTGTCGATGCCGCCCGGGTGCACCGAGTTCACCCGGATCCCCTTGCGGGCCAGCTCGATCGCTGCGGCCTTCGACATGCCGCGTACGGCGAACTTGCTGCCGGTGTAGGCCACCAGGAAGCGGTTGCCACCGAGGCCCTCGACGCTCGACAGGTTCACGATCGCGCCGCCGCCCGCCTTGGCGATCGAGGGCGCGGTCTCACGCATGCCCAGGAAGCAGCCGAAGGCGTTGATGTCGTTGACCTTGCGGTAGAGCTCCTCGGACGTGTTGAGCAGGTCGTCCATGAGCAGCACGCCCGCGTTGTTGACGAGGATCGTGATCTTGCCGAAGGCCAGCTCGGCCGCGGCGACCGCGTCCCTCCACGCCTGCACGTCCGTGACGTCGAGCGTCACCGCGATCGCGCTGTCACCGAGGGAGTCGGCGACGTCCTTCACCTCGGGCAGGATGTCGCCCAGGACCACCTTGGCCCCGCGGCTCACCATGAGGCGGGCGGTGCACTCACCCATCCCGCGGGCGGCCCCGGTGATGAGGGCGACCTGGCCGTCGAGCCGCGTGCGGTCCTCGCTCATGACGACGGCTTCTCGCTGCCGACGACCCACATGGCGAAGAACTGCGAGCCGCCGCCGTAGGCGTGTCCCATGGCGACCCTCGCATCGGGCACCTGGTGCTCACCGGCGAGGCCGCGCACCTGGTTGGCCGCCTCGAGGAAGCGGATCATCCCGCTGGCACCGATCGGGTTCGTCGAGAGCACGCCGCCGCTCATGTTGATCGGCATCTTGCCGTCGAGCGCCGTGCTGCCGTCGTGCACCATCTTCCAGCCCTCGCCCTCCGCGGCGAAGCCGAGGTTCTCCATCCACCTCGGCTCGAACCAGCTGAAGGGCACGTAGATCTCCGCGCAGTCGATCTGCGTCAGCGGGTCGGTGATCCCCGCCTCGGCGTAGCAGGCCTTGGCGCAGTCACGGCCGGCGTGCGGGTTGATGCGGTCCCGGCCGGCACCCATCGTCGGCTCGGACCGCACGGCGGTGCCGTGGATCCACGCGACCGGCTTGCTCTGCTTGGCGGCAGCGGCCTCCGATCCGATGACCATCGCCGCGGCGCCGTCGGACGACGGGCAGGTCTCGGCGTAGCGGATCGGGTCCCACAGCAGCGGGGACTCGGCGATCTTCTCGTAGGTGATCTCGTGGTCGTGGACGTGCGCGTAGGGGTTCTTCAGCGCGTTGAGCCGGTCCTTCAGGGTCACCTTGTAGCCGGTGTCCACCGGTGCGCCGGACTTCTGCATGTAGCCGCGGACGATCGGGGCGAAGTAGCCGCCGGCACCGGCGACCAGCGCCGTCGAGCCGCCGACCGAGCCGGCGGTGTGCACGCGGATCATCGGCTTGCCGAC
>JAOAPP010000759.1 GCA_025462985.1 Bryobacterales bacterium
CCCCAGGCAGTCAGCACCTTCCAGAACTCAAAATTGAAGTGGGAAGAAATCGCCGCCGAGCCGCATGCATCCATGCTGCGCTGGTACAAGGATCTGATCGCTCTTCGTCGTGAATGCAGCGCCTTGACAGATGGCCGCTTGTGGCAGGTGGATGTCGAGTTCGATGAAGAAGCCCGGTGGCTCGCAATGACGCGCGGGAGCATTCAGGTCGTCTGCAACTTCTCGAGCAAGAGCCAGCAGATCCCAATCAAAGTGACGGGCTCACAAGTGCTCAGTTCAGCGGAAGGTTGGAAAATTGAACGCAAGAAAATCCAGCTTCCCCCGGAGTCCGTGGTGATTACGCGGGCCCAGACCGCGGCTTCACCGGCTTATCATTTCGCTCAGCACACGGCCGGATGAACCGCTCGGCGTCTGCACATCGAGCATGGTTGCAAGCGTCGGAGCGATATCGTTCGGCTGGACCGTCTCGTTGTAGCGGCCGGCCTTGATGCCGGGTCCCATGAACAACACGGGAACGTGTCGATCGTACGCATAGGGGGAGAAGTGTGTCGTCCCGCTGGTTCCGGGCAGATACCCGGAGTCGAATACAATCGACAAATCACCGCTCCGCCGCGGAAAAAAGCCATTCATTTCCGCTTGCGCAATGAAGTCGCCCGCCACTCCATCCGACAGCTGACGGCGATTATATACTCGCGCCACATGGAGGAGCGGCTCAGACAAAAGCGCGTCCGCCGCGGCGCGGTAGACTTCCTCTTCCGTGACTGTCTTTCCGTCCGCACTCTTGTGCTTTTCAATGGCGTTCCAATCGAAATAGAGCGAAGTCTCTCCGCCCCCTGGAATGAGCCAATTCGCTTTTCCAAACTTACGGATGAGTGCAGACGTAACCGCTTCTTCCACACTGGCCGCTATAAAGCCGCCGGGCATTTTATCCTTTTCGGCCTGCACGGGACTCGCCGCAACCCCGTGATCCGCCGAAAGAACCACGATGACGTTCTTCATCCCAACCTGCTTGTCGATAGCCGCGAACAGCTTTCCCAGCAGCGCATCCGTTCGGATCGCCATGTCCCGCACTTCAGGCGCATCGGGCCCTACCGCGTGACCCACGTAGTCATTGGATGAGAACGAGACGGTCAGTAAGTCCGTCACGCCTGGCGTCTGCCCCAGTTGCGCACTGTCAACCGCCTTTTCGGCAAACCCTTCAATCAGCTCGTTCCCCCATGGACCTGCCGCCAATTTTGAGTACGGCGATTTGCTGCCTTCTGAAGCATGGAAGTTCCATGCAGGAAATCCGTTCCAGACTTGATTCACGTACTTGGCCGCACGCTTTTCTGCATTGAATGAGCTTGCCCAATCGGGCAACTGGTTCATATAGTAAGTGCTGCTGACGAAGTTACCCGTCGTATCGTCAAACCAAAACGCGCCCGCTGCGCGATGGCCCGACGGAAGAATGGCGCCCCGAGCTTTGATGGAGATGCCAATCACCTTCGAATTCGCATTAACTGTCCGGATCTCGTCGCCCAGAGTGCTGACAAGCAGACGCCGCGGAGAGGCCGGGTCTGAGTCCGTGCATTTGCCGCCTTTGGCAGGCTGCGCGTTCGTTCCCACCAACTTCTCGTTCCAGTCGCACACGCTGGTGACCACTTGCGCCTCATCGCGGTCGTACCAGGCGTTACTCACAACTCCGCTCACCGCCGGCATCGCTCCCGACAGAAAGATGCTGTGCCCCACAGCGGTCACCGTTGGAACCTGCCCATAGAACGCGTTCGTAAAGTCCGCTCCGTGACTGAGCATCTGATCGAGCCCGCCGTGATACTCGCCACGAAACCGCGTCAAATAGTCGTAGCGAAACTGGTCAATGATGATAGCGACAATCAGCTTCGGTTTAGCGGATTCCGCCGGTCGGGCTAACTGCCCGAAAGAGAACAACAGTAATGAAACTGCAACAATACAGGAGCGCTGAACGTTCATTCGAGGTCAGCGTAGCAGACAGCCTCAGCTTTGATCGGAGGACGGATCAGGTTTGATCTCTTGGAAGTGGATCCCTGCCGGTCGGCTGAAGAGAGAACGATCGAACGGCAACTCCTCCACGGTGATGTATTCGTAAACAAATTTGCCCGCGGTGCTCTCCCAACTCAGCTTCTCGGGTATTTGCCCATCCGGCTTCACCACCAGCTGGGCCGTGACATTCTTAAGCTTCAACGTGTACCGGTCGCTCGGCTGACCGTTGATAATCGGACCCGCCTCTTTCTTTGCTCCAGCCTGTTTGAAAAACTCCACCTCGTTCCCAAACTCCACCTTGTCCAGAACACCGAAATGATGCTTGGGGTCGAAGGGAAGCACAATCGGCAGATGTAAGTCGTTGGGACCGCCCTGATCCCGGGCATGCGTGCCTTTTTTGTCAATAAGATTGACGCTGTACGCGTCGGGCTCCGCGATAATGGTCAGCTTTTGCAGCCCCTGGCGCGCGTCCGGCGGATCTTCTATCCGCGCGAAATGAGGATCGGCGACGTAAATGGTCTTTGGCAGAGCTGTCTGGGAGTTCGGCCGGATGCCAGGCCCCATCAACCTTACGACGAGCTTGGTCATCTCTGTGGGGGCAGCGCTGGCCTGGAGTCCCCAGAAGGCGAGAGCGGTGAACGCAACCAGAAACATATGATCCTTATTGATAGTGTGACACCCGCGTTGCTCTCGGAACTGCCGCCCCTGCGCTAGCATTAGTTTAAAAAGTGAACAGCGTTCTAGACCTGAGAAACCTGAGCAAACGTTTCGGAACCCATTCGGCCGTAGACGGAATTTCGCTTTCGATCAACAAAGGCGAGTTTTTCTCGCTCGTTGGTCCATCAGGATGCGGGAAAACGACAACGCTGCGCCTGATTGCGGGATTCGAGACGCCCAGTTCGGGCGAGATCCTTCTAAACGGCGCCCGGTTGAACGACATTCCGCCTTATGAGCGCAATGTCAGCACAGTCTTCCAGAATTATGCGCTTTTTCCGCACCTCACAGTAGCGCAGAATGTGGCGTTTGGACTCGAGCGGCGCTGCTGTTCAACACCGGGTCGGTGATTCTCGGCCTGGTATACGGATACCTGCCATTCATGGTGTTGCCCCTTTACGCCACCCTCGAGAAACTCGATCCAGCACTACTGGATGCAGCGGCAGATCTCGGCGCATCGCCCTTTGCGGCGGTGCGCAAGGTCGTCCTCCCGCTGTCGCGACCAGGAATCCTGGCCGGATGCTTACTGGTATTCATTCCCTGTCTGGGTGCGTATCTTACGCCGGATCTCATGGGCGGCGGCAAGACCGTTATGGTCGGCAACCTGGTTCAAAACCAGTTCACATCCGCGCGGGACTGGCCTTTCGGCGCCGCCTTCTCATTGCTCCTAATGGCGATCGTTCTTTTGATCACCCGGCTGATTGGCCGCCGGGGCGAAGAGCTATTATGAAGCGCTTTCTTCTGAGCTACGCAATAGCAGCCTACGGTTTTCTATACATGCCGCTGGCGGTACTGGGATTGTTCAGCTTTAACTCTTCAAAGATCGCCGTATGGAAGAGTTTCACCTGGGCTTGGTACGGCAGCGTATTTCGTAATGAGGCGCTTTACGAAGGATTGCTGAACAGCCTCCTCATCGCCGTAACCGCCACGGTCCTGTCAACGATCTGCGGAACCCTGGCCGGATACGCAATCTGGAAGAAACGATCTCCGCTGCTCACAAACTCACTCTATCTTTCTCTGCTCACGCCTGAGGTTGTCACCGGCGTTTCGCTGCTGGCTTTTTTTCATGGATGTTTCGGTCCCTCCACGTCCAACTTGGGCTGCACACCGTCATCCTCGCCCACATTTCTTTCTCGCTCGCTTATGTGGTCATCGTCATACTCGCGCGTCTTCGCACCTTTGATCGAGCCCTGGAGGAGGCCGCATTGGATCTCGGAGCAAATCAGCTGCAGGTGTTTCGCTATGTCACGCTGCCGATTCTGCTGCCAGGCATCGTCGCGGCGGCTCTACTTTGCTTCACCGTCTCCTTCGACGATTACGTCATTACCAGCCTGGTTGCCGGCGTGAATTCGGAGACTCTGCCGATGATCATCTACGCTATGGCGCGGCGCGGTGTCAACCCCGACGTCAATGTAATCTCCGTCATGATCACCGTGGGTCTGGGTGTTTTGATCCTGCTGGCCGGCCGCCTCGAACAGACCGGAAAGCCGTCAGAGCGACACCTGTGAACCGCAGAATTTTCCTGATGGGTGTCGCAGGTGCGACTCTCGGCTGCAGCGGCCGTGGAGAGCGGCGGCTCAACATCTACAACTGGGAAAACTATGTCGCGGCATCCACCATTCCGGACTTCGAGCGCGAGTTCCACTGCCGTGTGCGGTACGCCAGCTATGGCAGCGCCGAAGAAATGCTCGCCAAAGTGATGACCGGCAATTCAGGCTGGGATATAGTTTTTCCTTCCAATAGCTTCATCAAACCGATGTGCGAGTTGGAACTGCTGCTGCCACTCGAGCACACCCGCCTGCCAAACCTCGGCAATCTCGAACAGCGCTTCAGCGCGCCAGAATGGGATCCGAAGCTTGCCTGGTGCGTCCCGTACATGCATAGCGCCACCGGCGTCGTCTATCAAAAGACCGTCAGCAGACCTCCGCGGGCGTGGGCCGACCTGTGGACAAACTCT
>JAOAPP010000775.1 GCA_025462985.1 Bryobacterales bacterium
CTCGGCAAAAGAACCCTTCAACAGTTATTTTGCCGTGGTTTGCCGCTCTGTGCCGGGAGAAAAGAGCGAGGTTGACAGCATCGGCGATGGCCTGCATCCCCGCATCGTTCGGATGCAGGTGGTCGCCACTGTCATAAGCGGGGAGATATCTCGTGGGATGTGCCGGATCGTGGGTGGCGGCATCCAGGTCCACAACCGCGTCGCATCCGCTGACTTCGCTCCTGAGAAAGGCGTTGATCCGCTCGCGAGAGACTTCTCCTGCCTGGGCCCAATAGTTAGCTCCCTGATAGGGCGTCAGCGTGGAGCAAAAGAATTGGACATGCCGCTGGTGCGCCCGGGCGACAAGCCGTTGAATGCCGGCGATTAACTGGTCGCTTGTAGGCGGGGGGCTTGTTGATCCCAGATCATTGATCGGGTCATCGGAAAAGATCACCCAGCGGACACCGGGCTGAGCCAGAACATCACGATCGAAGCGCTTCTCAGCACTGGGCCCCGCTCCTTCGGCGAGCAGCCGGTTGCCGCTGATCCCTTCATTGAGCACTCCGATATTGAGTTTAGCGCTTGCCAGCCTCTGAGCCAGGATGTCGGGCCAGCGGCGGTTCGTGTTATCGCTGGATTTATATCCATTCGTAATGGAGGCGCCCAGGGTTATGACCTCTCCGCGCAGACCGGTGCCTTGAACGTCCAGGTTTGCGATGAAATACCAGCTTGCGGTGTCAGCGGCATTGGGCAGAGTCGCGTTCCCGCTGAGGTCGCCCGATGCGATATAGCTGGTCTGGTGCGCGGCTGGATTAAAGGTTGGCGGCCCGGTGGCCTCAGGCAGATACATGCTGATCGCAAGGTCCGCGAGGGGCGGCACGGCAAATGAGACCGGATCACTGACGGCCGTAGCGCCCGCCGGAATCGTTACAGAAGCATATCCCTTGAAAAGAAGCCGTCGATCTGTGTCAGCGAGAATTGACGAGCCGTTTCCCCGGCGCGCGAGATGCACATCTTCTACCCGGAGCGGCTGCTTGCCGAGCAGGTTGGAGATGCGGATTCGGGCACTGACGCCGCCGATGCTGGTATGCACAATCTGCCGCAATGTCTGGCGATCGAGGCTGTGGGAAGAATCAACCTGTACCGACGGAGTGGCCCAGGTTCCAACCCACTGCCGGCTGGAAGAGTGCTGTGCCGAAGCAATGGCTATGAATACAACAAAGTGCATCGGCACCGCCGCCACGAACAATTTTGTCCAGGCGCGGCTCCTGAAAATCACTGCCCCTCTCCAAAAAGGCCGATCTGCACGGGGCCCAGTCTTTTCGCGGTGCGCGCGAGCGTGCCGCTCACAGGCGCAAACCGCTTTCCGGAAATCGGAGAGTCTTCGCGCTGCAGCAGGTAGCGCACGCCGGGTGCGGCATGGAACGTCAGGATAGGGCTGGAATCGCCGCTGACAATCCGCGCACCGGTGCTGCCCGAAATGATGTCCACCGGTTGGCCCGGCCACGGGTTCCTGACTCTTAAGCTCTGCGCCGTGCCGGCCTCGATGACCGCTGTCGTTACCACGCCGCCAGCGACTTGTACATCGACTTTGGTTCTTTCGCGCACGTAAACGCTTCCGTCGACGTCCCATCCCGGGGGGACGGCAGGCGCAATACGAAGCAGGCCATCGTAGTCCTGCACGAGCATCTCCTGGAGCGCCGCAGCGACGACACCCGCCTGCTCGATGTAAAACTCTCGGTATTGCTTATCCCAGTTAGCGAGGCCGTTCACCGAGTGCTGAGAGCGTTCCGTGATTTCCTTGAGGGTCTTACCCGCCTCACCGCCCAGATCGAGCCGCGCAGCCTGAATCGGATCGAAGCTCCAGTCGGCGACGCTGCGGAAAGGGCGATGCTCATAAGTGCGCCGGGCAAGCGCAAAGAGCGGGGACGTATCACCGATGAGGCCGTAAGGCCAGACCGGCTCCAGCCCAATATTTTCCGCGTTATGGTTCGGAGCACTGGGGGAGTAGGATTCCGCGATCACATCCTGCGCATCGCCATCGGCCGACGGCGGCAGCAGCGTTAGAGTCCCTGTTGCCTGCGTGCGCGGGAAGGACGGAATCTTCGCCAGTGAGGCCTCCAGTCGCCGGACAAGACCGGGATCCCTTCCCAGCAGTTTTGCGGCGTGGATGGTGACAGGGTAGAGCGCCCGGGCTGCTGCAATGTCAGTCGTCGGGTCGGTCACATCCCATTGCGTCTCGTGCGCGTTGGAGGGACTGGTGTGCAGCAGTCCGTCAGCGCCTGGTTTTTGATAGGCGAGCAAAAACCGGGCGGAGGCAGCGATGACCGGGTAATTCCTGGCGAGGAAGCCGTGATCGCCGGTCGCAAGATACTGCTGCCATATCCAGAGCGAAACCTCCGCTCCGGTCGAGAGCGTGCGCGCATTGAAGTAAGGCTTAAAGGTGGCATCGCAATCGCGACCGATGCTGATGGGGCTCCAAGTGGATTCATACTCGATGCCCGGGCCATTGAAGCGCATGGTCTCAGGGACGCAAGCGCCCGTCCCGCCTTTCATGTTGCGCCGCGTCCACCGTTCAATCGCGGGCAGATTCTCCCGGTAAAGATTGAAGTATGGCGCGTTCAACTCAGGCAAACCGGCGCCAATGTTCGCCGCCACCTGCATGCGCAGGTTCCAGTGCCAAAAGGCGGACGAATCCCAGCGGTGCGCGTCGCGGGCGGACGAAAGCATGTCTGCGATCCCGGCCTGCGAACCTGGGTACTCAACGCCCTTTTCGGCTGCGGCATCGAAGAGATAGATGTTCCGGAGATTCTCCATATACTCTCCGGTTCCATCGGGTGAAGTGATCTTTATGGCAGCGGCTCTGTTCCAAAAATCGTGCCACCAGAGTTGGTGCCCGGGAGAGGATGCCGTGGCCAGCGCCTGCCGTACAAGGTTGGGCGGATTTTGCCTGCCATCGAAGTGTGGCGCGGCTACAAGGATACGAAAGCGGCCGTCCTGGTAAGGCTTGAAAGAGATCGTGACGGTCAGTGGGTCTGTAACAACTGCAGAAACATTGCGGCCATCGGCGGTAATCGCGGCCAGAGACCCAAAAGGACGTCCTGAAGATCCGGGACGCCCATTGTCGATCCAGGATTGCGATAAC
>JAOAPP010000020.1 GCA_025462985.1 Bryobacterales bacterium
AGCCAGGCCCGCATGCCAGTCGCCATGCGGATCGCCTCTGAGGGCACCACAAACAATTCGTACAGTGGCCGCACTTAATCAATGCCGAACTGCAATCCCTTTGCGCGTGCTGCAGACGAGTCTCTCACGGGGTTTTCAGCGGGCTTCTTCGCGTCACCGCCTTCTTTTCGGCGAGGTCTGACCGCGTGATTGCCCCTTCCGCAACGTAAAAGCAAGCCTCGGCCACAAACAATATATATATATTTTTTCAGATACTTGGGTAGGGGTAAAGACCGTAACTTTTACGTTCGGAAGGCGGTGTCACTTACGGTAAGACCATTGACAGTGTTTCAAACGCATCACTAGCGTCGTCCTGTTTCACATTCTCGATTTGGAACTACCCGAACTCGCTGGCATGAAGAGGAAGTTGATGAAAAATGTTTTATTTTGTTCCAAAAATATCTCCCGGTTCCGCACCATCTCCACGCGCATCCGTCGCGGTCTGGCATATTGCCGACTGTCACTCTTCGTCTGTGTCCTCAGCGCACCCTACCTGTATTCGCAAGCTGTAGGTGGTGGGCAGATCCAGGGAACCATTACCGACGCAACAGGAGCTGCGGTGGCGGGAGCCACTGTCGAAGTAATACAGACCGATTCCGGACTTCACCGCACCGTCACAAGCGGTGCCGACGGAGGGTACAGCCTTCCGGACCTTCCGGTCGGTCCCTATCAGCTCAACGTGACCGGCGCGGGCTTCGGCGCGTCGCATCAGGTTGGCATCGTCCTCCAGGTGGGCAACAACCTGCGCATGGACGTTAAGCTTACGGTCGGTACCAATACGCAAAGCGTTGAGGTCGACGCAGGAGCGCCCCAGGTGCAGATGGATGATCAGTCCGTGTCGCAGGTCATCGACAAGCAGCGCACCGTAGACCTTCCCCTGAACGGCAGACAGGCGACACAGCTCATTCTGCTCACCGGCGCTGCCACCACCGCCCCCAGCGGCGATCTGGTGGGGACGAAGAACTATCCGAGTTCGGTCGCGCTTTCCGTGGCCGGCGGCCAGGGAACGACCACCAACTACCTCATGGACGGCGCCGACAACAACGACGCGTTTACCAATGTGAACCTGCCCTTTCCTTTTCCCGACGCGCTCCAGGAGTTCAGCGTTCAGACCTCCGGACTCGCCGCGCAGTACGGCCTGCACCCAGGAGCGGTGGTCAATGTCGTCACTGCCTCGGGCGGTAATGCGTTTCACGGAACGCTGTTCGACTTCTTCCGCAACGGCGCCCTGAACGCCAACAACTATTTCTCGACAAGCAAGGACTCTCTGAAGCGAAATCAGTTCGGCGGCACCATCGGCGGCCCGATCATCAAGAACAAGCTGTTCTTTTTCTTCGGCTACCAGGGCACGCAAACCCGCCAGCAATCGGCAAGCACCAAAGCCTATGTTCCAACACAGGCTATGCTCAATGGTGATTTCAGTGCATTCGATGGGGCTGGCTGCCAGACGAGCGGGAAGGCCAAGGTCCTGACGAACCCTGCGACAGGCCAACCCTATCAGAACAATCAGATTGATCCCAGCATCTTCAATTCATCGGCACTGGCGTTTCTCAAGTACATGCCCGTGGCGACTAATCCATGCGGACAAGTCAGCTTCGGCGCACCCAACCCGCAATCGGAGAACCAGTTCATCGGCCGCGTCGACTGGAACATGTCGGAGAAGCAGACGTTATTCGTAAGGTACTTCAATACCCATTTCAACCAGCCCGGCTTCTTCGGTGGCAACCTCCTGAATACGGCCAATCCCGCGCTGAATGACCAGGCTCAATCGGCTGTGATTGGCCACACCTATACGTTGAGCTCCAACCTGGTGAACTCGTTCCACGTCAATGCCACCCGGAACAACATCAATCGCGGTTCCGCCTCCGATTTGATCAATCCCCAAACCCTGGGGATCCAGGTCAACTCGCCGGTTCCGAACTACATCTTCATGAACGTCGTTAACGATTTCAGCGTAGCCTGCGGAACCTGCGAGAACTACCGCATCGCGACAACCACCTACAACGTCGTCGACGATGTCTTCCTGACCAAAGGCAAGCACCGGCTAGGCTTCGGCATCAACTACGAGCACAGCCGTTTGAACATCCAGGGCACCAACAACGCCAACGGGCAGTTCACCTTCAACGGAAACTACACCTCGGATCCTCTGGTCGACTTCATGCTGGGTGACATCTACACCCTCTATCAGGGAAATAACACCGGCAGCGGCTTCAGCAGAAACTACATTGGCCTTTACGCCCAGGATAGCTGGCAGGTCAGTCAAAGACTGACTATTAATGCTGGAATCCGCTGGGAGTCGGACCTCCCCGAAGTGGAGACGAACGGAAGAGGCGCAACGTTCTCCCAAGCCGCCTTCAACGCGGGAACCATCTCCACGGTCTACCCGACCGCCCCCGCAGGAATGCTCTTCTACGGCGATACGGGTGTTCCGCACGGCTACATCAACAACCATTACGACCACTTCGAGCCTCGTGTTGGCTTTGCCTTCGATCCTCGCGGCAAGGGCAAGGAGAGCATTCGCGGCTCCTACACCATGGGCTTCCAGACGCCCGTGCTCTACCTGGAAAACCGCTTCGAGAACATGGCGCCCTTCGGAGACTCGCTGACGTTGACAAATCCTGCGGGCGGCTTAACCAATCCCTATGCCGGATACCCCGGCGGAAACCCCGTCCCCCAGCCCTACCCGCCTCCCCACGCTACAGCCTTCTTCCCCACACAGAGCTCGCTTTTCGTCTTCCCCACCAACCTGAAGCCCAGCTACACGCAGACCTGGAACCTCAGTATCGAGAAGCAGTTCGGCAACTGGATATTGACCTCCTCGTATCTCGGCGATCACGTCCTGCACATCTGGGGTGGTAACGAGCTGAATCCGACCGTCTACGTTCCCGGCACCTGCGGCGCCAACCCCTGCTCGATCTCTTCTGGCTCACTGGCTGCCGCCAACATCGCCAGCCGCCGCACCCTGACGCGGATCAACCCTGCAGTGGGCCCATACTATTCGGGAATCTCGCAGGAGTACGACGGCGCCGGCGGAAACTACAACGGCGTCCTTACCTCGCTGCAGCATCGCTTCGCGCAGCACTACACTGTGCTGGCCAACTACACCTACTCGCACTGCCTGAGCGGAGCGACGGACGGCGGCGACCTGGGCGGCGACGCCTTCCAGAATCCCGCTAACCCCAACGCCGACTACAGCAACTGCGGCTTCGACATACGTCACAACTTTGTGACATCGATCGTGGCCCGCAGCGAAGTTAAGGGCAGCGCCCTGAGGCGTGCCATGTTGAGCGGTTGGCAACTCGCTCCCATCGTCGCCATCACAAGCGGCGCTCCTTTCACGCCGCTCACCGGTACCGACCAGTCCATGACCGCCGTGGGTCTCGATCGGCCAAACCTCGTTGGCAATCCCTACTCGCACACTGGCGGACGGACCCAATGGCTGAATGGCGCTGCATTCGTCGCCAATCCCGTCGGCACCTTCGGCACCACACGTCCGTACTCCCTCCGCGCTCCCTCCTACTTCGATTTCGACACTGCCGCAACGAAGTATGTGCCATTCCACGAGAAGGATCAGTTGGAGATTCGGACCGAGTGCTTCAACTGCTTCAATCACCCCAATCTGGAGGCCCCCAACGCGACATTGAGCAGCGGATCCTCCTTCGGCAAAATCCAGGTGGCCAATCCACCCCGAATTATTCAGTTGAGTCTCAAAATCGACTTCTAGTGGAGTTGGCCAGACACTAAACCAGATGAATCGCAACAAACGAACTCCGCTCGATTCGCTTAGAGCTTAGCGAATCGAGCCGGGTTCCTTCCCTTCAATCTCACGTATGTCTGCGCCCAGAGTTGGACCCGCCCTGCAGCACTACCTTGATCACTCTCGCCACTGCAGCGCGAGAAGACAGTGCAGCTCGTGAAAGGTTCGGATGACGACCAGCTCCACCATTCCGTCTACCGTAGATGACGGCCTCGAATCCGTTACGGGCAGCGCCCATTCCAGGCCCGGCGGAAAAATAGGCAACGTTCGCTGGGGGATCTGCGGTCTTCTTTTCTTCGCGACCACTCTGAACTACATGGACCGGCAGGTGCTCGCGCTGATCAAGCCCACACTGCAGGATCCGGTGCACGGCATCGGCCTCACCGAGGTCCAGTTCGCGGCCATCGTCTCGACCTTCTCGGCTGCTTATGCTCTGGGGCTTCTGCTCTTCGGCCGATTCGTGGACAAGGTCGGCACCCGTATCGGCTATGCCGTCGCCATTGCGGTTTGGACGACTGCCTCGCTCAGCCATGCCTTTCTGAGCGAGCCGGCAAGCGCTCACGCGCTGCATACAGTCGCGGTTTTCCTGGCCTCGCTGCTGCGCCACATACCCGGTCTGGCTTCGGCCCACTGGGTCGGTTCCCTTGGAGTGCTCTCCGGCGCCGTCCTCGGATTCGGCATCGCGCGCTTCTTCCTCGGACTCGGCGAGGCCGGCAACATGCCCGCAGCGATTAAGGCCGTCGCCGAGTGGTTCCCCAACAAGGAACGTTCGATGGCCACCGGAATCTTCAACTCCGGAACCAACATCGGCCCAACCATTGCGCCTTTCGTCGTAGGCTTTCTGCTCTATCGCTTTGGCTGGCGATACACCTTCTTCGGCACCGCCGTCTTCGCGATGCTCTGGCTGGTGCTCTGGCTCAAGTTGTATCGGACGCCCGCACAGCACTCCCGCATCTCGGCCGCGGAAAGAGATTACATCAACAGCGATCCCGTCCAGTCCAATGCGAAGATATCCTGGGCGCAGATACTGCCCCACCGCCAGACCTGGGCCTTCATTGCGGGCAAGGTCATCACCGATCCCATCTGGTGGTTCTATCTGTACTGGCTGCCCGGTTTCCTCAATGCACGCTTTGGTCTCACCATCACCAGGATGGGATTGCCACTACTGGTCATCTATAACGTCTGTACCATCGGCAGCATCTTTGGCGGTTGGCTCCCGACGCGATTCATGGCGATGGGCTGGTCGCTCAACCGCGCGCGCAAGACCTCCATGTTGATCTATGCGCTCGCCATTGTTCCCAGTGTCCTCGTAGGCCGCGCTCACACTTTGTGGCAAGCGGTCGGGCTGATCAGCCTGGCTACCGCCGCGCACCAGGCCTGGTCTGCGAATCTCTTCACCCTTCCCTCGGACATGTTTCCAAAGCGCGCCGTCGCCTCGGTGGTGGGCATCGGCGCATGCTGCGGCTCCATCTCCATGATGTTCTTCGGTCTGGTGATCGGTCTGCTGCTCCAGGTCACCCATGGCAATTACGTCCCGGTGTTTCTGCTCGCGGGCTCCGCCTACCTTATCGCGATCGGCGTGATTCATCTACTGGCGCCCCGGCTCACGGTTGCTCAAATCGCCGAAACCCAGCCTATTTTCAGTAAGGCCTGAACGCAGACATTGCGCTGCAATCACAAAACCCCATAATGACTCAGAATCGGAGGTGTACCTTGCGAGTTGGCATCATCGGAACAGGCGCTATCGCCGCCAAGCATGCTGTGGCATACCGGAATATCGGTTTCGAAATCGTCGCCTGCACGAATCGCTCAGCCTCCAAGGGCAAGGAGTTCG
The DNA here is from genome assembly GCA_025462985.1 of Bryobacterales bacterium. GTDB lineage: Bacteria > Acidobacteriota > Terriglobia > Bryobacterales > Bryobacteraceae > Bog-105. Next base: position 5,631 of record JAOAPP010000020.1, read on the forward strand.
CCGACGCAACCGGCTCCGAGTTTGTCCCGACCGTGGAGGAGCTCTGCCGCCATCCGCGCGTGGACTATATCGACGTCTGCACCTTGCCCAACTATCGTCTCCCCGCCGTGGAACTCTGCGCGCAGTCCCGGAAGCATGTGCTTGTGCAGAAACCCATGGCCATCGACTTGCCGACAGCACAACAGATGGTCCTCTTGGCGCAACAGGCCGGCATCCTGCTCGGCGTCGTCAGTCAACATCGCTTCGACGACTCAACGATTTTTCTCAAGCGAGCCATTCACGATGGCCGCCTCGGACGTATCCTCCAGGCAGATGCCTACGTGAAGTGGTATCGTTCCGCCCAGTACTACAGCCGTCCGGTCAAGGGCAGCTGGGCGGGCGAAGGTGGGGGTACCTTGATGAACCAGGCCATCCACCAGGTGGACCTCCTTCTTTACCTCATCGGTCCCGTCGAGAAGGTCTTGGGCGAATGGCAACTGGGCGGTCTGCACAACATTGAATCCGAAGATTCTGTCAGCATCGTCCTGCGTTACGTCCAGGGGGCAACCGGCGTCATACAGGCTTCCACCGCTCTGTGGCCTGGCTATCCGGAACGCGTCGAAATTCATGGCACCAGGGGAACCGCCATCATCACGGGAGACAAACTGACTACGTGGGATGTGGCGAGCGACAACGGCGATCCGGCCCCTCTCACTACCTCCCAGGCTGCCTCCGGAGCCTCCGATCCAATGGCGATCTCAACCGCTCCCTTTGAGCGTCAGTTCCTCGATTTTGCCGAGGCGTGTGAAGAGAATCGCGCGCCTCTGTGCTCCGGTGCCGACGGCCTGCGCGCCTTACAACTCGTAATTGGCGCATACGACTCCTGCCGCACTGGGCAAGCCGTGCTGCTCTCTTAGGGCAAGGCCGGTTCTCGGCAAAGCTGAGCATTGACCTCACCCCGCGGACGTTGCTCCGCAAGGATGCGCTGTGTAAGTGCGGCTGCGCTTGGCACTGGTGAATGCAACCAACAACTTTTCCGGAATGGCTGTGCTGGCCGCGTCGTCAAATCGTTTGCTTAGTGGGGGTATCCGGGCGAGTGCTATCGAGCGCGCTGCAAGATCACAACTGTCGATTCCGCGCTGGCTGCTGTACTTCGCTTGAGGACTGAGGGCACGACTGGGTTTGTCGGCGTCGGTTTCCGAACGCGTCCTTCGTTTGCGCACCTGG
>JAOAPP010000041.1 GCA_025462985.1 Bryobacterales bacterium
AGAGTTCCTCGGTATCCGGTCCTTCCAGCGCGAGCGAATACTGGCTCCGGCCTTCGTTCTGCCCCAGCGTGATCAGGGGCGGGGCCTGCAGGAACACCATAATGCCCGGTATGGCCATGAGCTGCCCCTGCAATTCAGCGAGCACACGCTGGACCTTCGGGCGATGCTTATCTTTCTTTAAATCGATAAACATGAAGCCCTGGTTCTGGGCGCCGTTGCCGGTGCCCATGCCGAAACTGTCTACCCACTTGTTCGACCGAACAACATGGGCCACCTGTTTCTGGATGCGCACCATTTCCTCGAATGAGGTATCCTGAGCAGCCTCCGATCCCCCGAAAGCGAAGCCCTGATCCACCGTCGGCATAAAACTCTTGGGCACGATGAAGAACAGGTACACAGTCGACACAGTCAGGAGAACGCTGGCCCCCAGCGTGATACGCCGGTGCCGGAGCACGAACAGCAACGTCCTGCGGTACAGATTGTTCAACCCCACGAAGAACTTCTCAGAAGTTCGATAGAACCAGCCGGTGGGATGACTTTCATGTCGAAGGAAGCGGCTGCACATCATCGGCGTGAGACTGAGCGAAATGACGCCCGAAATCAAGACCGCGACAGCAATGGTGATGGAGAACTCGCGCAAGAGCCGTCCGATGACGCCTTCCAGAAACAGCACCGGAATGAAGACCGCGACCAGCGATATCGTCATCGAAATGATGGTGAAGCCCACCTCGCGAGCGCCATCGAGCGCCGCCTGCATGCGCGACTTGCCCATCTCCAGGTGACGAACGATGTTCTCCAGCATGACGATCGCGTCATCGACGACGAAGCCGACCGAGAGCGTAATCGCCATCATGGAAAGCATGTCGATGGTGAATCCGAGCAGCTTCATCACTCCGAAAGTGCCGAGCAGGGACAGCGGCACGGCCAGACTCGGAATGATGGTCGCGGACACGTTACGCAGGAACACGAAAATAACTAGGATCACCAGGCAGATCGTGATAATCAAGGTAGACTTTACGTCCGCAATCGACTCCCGGATGTTCTCGGAAGCGTCGAACGCCTGGCCAAACTCGACGCCCGCCGGCATCGACTCCTTCATGACCGGGAGGAGCGCCTTCACTGCATCCGCCACCCGCACAGTGTTTGCGCCTGGCTGCTTCTGAACAGCCATAATCATGGAGGGTTCCTGATTCATCCAGAACAGCGTCTTGTTGTTGCTGACGCTATCAAGCACACGTCCGAGTTCGTCCAGGCGCACCGGGCTACCGTTCTTATATGTGACGATCAGCCGGGCAAACTGCGATGCCGTCGTGAGCTGGCTGTCCGACTGGACGCTATACGCTTTGGAAGATCCATAAAGAGAACCTGCGGGAAGATTGACGCTGCCGTTGGTCAGCGCGGTGCGCACCGTTTCCAGGTCTACCTGACGAGCCGCCAGCTTCGCGGGATCAGCCTGCACGCGAACCGCGTACTTCTGGGATCCGAACACCTGCACCTGCGCAACTCCGCTCACCATGGAGATGCGGCGGGCGAGCTTTGTCTCGGCATACTCATCCAGCTGCGCCATCGAGATTGTCTTCGATTTCACACTGATGTATAGAATGGGCTGCGCCGCCGGATTGACCTTGGAGAATGAAGGCGGTGAAGGCATGTTGGCAGGCAGATTGCCTTGCGCTCTTGAAATGGCCGCCTGCACGTCCTGGCTGGCGGCATCGATGTTGCGGCTCAGATCAAATTCGAGCGTGATATCGGTGGAACCGGTGCCGCTCGACGATGACATGCTGTTCAAACCGGGAATTTCGGAGAACGCAGCTTCGAGCGGGGTTGCAACGGAGGACGCCATGCTGTCGGGATTCGCTCCCGGCAGAACTGCTTCCACCCGGATCGTGGGGTACTCGACTGCAGGAAGATTGCTGACGGGCAGCGAAACGTAGCTGAGGATGCCAAAGATCAGAATGCCGGCCATCAACAATGTCGTCGTGATGGCGCGGCGAATGAAGAGGTCTGTGAAGTGCACCCGAAAACTCCCTACAGGCCGCCGGCGGCGCTTGCCCCGGCTGCGTCACTCAACTGTGAATCAGACTGCAGCAGTCGGACCTTGGCTCCCGGCATGAGGCGCATCTGGCCTTCGGAGATGACCATTTCACCGGCGCTCAATCCCTTTCCAACGACTGCTTCTTCCAGATTTTTCGGACCCTGGTAAAGCCGAAGAACATCCACCGGCCGCATGGCGACGCTGTGGTCGGAAGGATTCATTACCCAGACATACTTTCCTTGCGGACCCGTTTGCAGGGTTCGGCTGGGAACGACAATGCGGCCGTGCTCCAGATTGAGCCGGGCCTTCACATTGACGAACTGGCCGGGCCACAATTGACGGCCCCGGTTGGGGAACACTGCTTTCAGCTTGATTGTCCCGGTGGCTGCGTCGACGGAACTGTCGATAAACTCAAGCTTTCCGATCTCCGAACGTTGATCCGCCGCGGAAGCCTCAACCTGCAGCCGCCGCTCCCCGTTGTACTGCCGTACCTGAGGAAGGAACTGTTCCGGCACGCCGAAACTTACGTAAATGGGCGACATCTGGAGAATGGTAACAAGCGTTGCGTCGTTGTCCTTCACCAGGTTCCCGGCCTTGATACTGATGGCTCCGGCTCGCCCGGAAATCGGGGCTGTGATTTGCGTGTAGCTCAGTTGCAGCTTAGTCCCCTCCAGGCGGGCGTGATCCGCTTTGCTTGCGGCGAGGGCGCCTTCCACTGCTGCCCGGTCGGCGTCGAGCGCAGCCTGCGCCGTATCCGCGGTGGCGACGCTTTGTTCAGTCTGTTCCTTCGAGAATATGCCGTCCTTAGCAAGCGAAACGGCGCGGTCCGCAGCCGTCCGTACCTGCTTGAGTTGGGCCTCGTCTCTGATGACGTTAGCGCGGAACTGCTTCTCCTGGGCTTCGTCTTTGGCAATGTTCGCTTCCAGTTCCGCGATTTGCCGGCGCAACGGCTCTCCGTCAATCTCAAACAGCAGCTGACCGGCCTTGATGTCTTGTCCCTCGCCAAAGTTGACACGCAAGACTTGACCAGCCACCCGGGACTTCACCTCGACACTGGCAACCGCTTCCACGTTTCCCACTGCATTCACTTCGAGGGGGACATCGCTCGACACAGCCGAAACGGCGCGGACAGGCACTTGCATCTCTCCCATACCGGCCATAGCGGGCCCGGATTTGCTGCTTTGACAGGATGATGTTAGGAACGGCGCAACGATAGCACAGACAAGAGCTGCATGAGCACCAAAGTTCAAGGATTTAAGTGACACCAAACCTACCTAAGAAATACACGAGGAATGCCTCTATGCTACTCCTTTGGAGTCATTAGACGCACTACTCGCAAATAGATACGTCGACCTCCCCGGGTTTGTTCCGCCGATACCCGAAATTTTATAGAGTGGCCGAATTATCGTGCAGCATGGCGTGCCGGATTATCTTGATCGGAACGCCACCCTGCTTCATAAAACTGTCATGAAAGGAGGCAAGCGAGAAATCCGCACCCTTTTTCTTGCGGTAGTCCTCGCGCAGCTTCAGAATCTGCAGTT
>JAOAPP010000108.1 GCA_025462985.1 Bryobacterales bacterium
AAACAGGACCGCTGGCTTAAGTCGCACCCTAACGTGCACCTCCACTTCATTCCGACTTACAGTTCGTGGCTGAACCAGGTGGAATGCTGGTTCAGTATTCTAAGCCGTTCGGCGCTGCGCGGGGCCAGTTTTACCTCTGCACGTCAACTTCGCGATGCCATTGATCGTTTCGTCAACGTCTACAACCAGCAGGCTGTGCCATTTGAATGGAAGAAGGCCGTTGTCCACCCCAGTCGCCCTAAGCCACTTTACTCTGACTTATGCAAGTAAATACTAGGTCAATCCGGTCGCCAAGTTTGACCGGCCGTTCCATCAGCAAAACCAACCCTGCGACAAAATTCGTAATGATAGGTTGCAGTCCGAGGCCGACACCGACCAAGGCGCTGCCCAATAGGGCCAAACTGCGGAGGTCTACCCCGGCAGTGTCTACGCCTATGACGAGACCTAGAACGAAGACCGCAATGGAGAAGAGACGGGCGACCGAGTAGGAGTGTTCCGGGTCCAGTGCAGTGTGGGAGAGAACCCGAATACGGAGCGCCTTCTCCGACCACCTCGATCCCAACGTAAGCGCCACCAGAAATAGAGACGACTTCAGGAGAAAGGACGGCGAGACCGCCAGTTTGCCGATCGTAAACAGCGGCCGAACGAAGAACTCCGACAAGTCCGTTCCGAGAAGCCCGAACCAGAGGAGAGATTGATAGCGGATCAAGACCGTCGTCGCGCCGATCGCGACTAATCCGAACACAGAAAGAACGACGAACTTGTCCCTCATACAAAGCCGCATTGATACGTGCTCCTTTCCAGCCCCGAATGGTAGTTTCTCAGAGGTCGCGCGAAATTGGAAAGAAAGACGAATTGTCCAAGAGTGCCGACCGTCGTGCGCTCCGGCTGACGAGCCCCGAATATCCGTTCGTCGAAATACGATTGCGCATTTGCCGGCAGGGTGCACTGGCTCGCGACAAGCGGCTAGAATCAGACAAGGTCATCCGCATGACACGCCCGCATGGATCGACACCTGTCCTGAATAGACGTGAAGTCCTCGGTTCACTCCTGGCGGTTTCCGCTTTGGCTAGTGGTGAAGATCTTGTCACAATTCCGGGGAAACGCCCCATGCTGGTGCACAACGATCGTCCGGAAGATCTCGAAACGCCGCTCTCGTATTTCGACTCTTGGCTCACGCCGAACGATGCCTTCTTCGTTCGGCAACATCTTCCCCGTCCCGCAAAGATCGAGGGGGCATCGTTTCGCCTGACACTGAAGGGCCGAGTCTCGAAGCAGATAGAGCTTACCCTGGCTGATCTACAGAAACTGTCGCAGCACACCGTGCCCGCTGTCCTCGAGTGCACCGGCAACGGTCGCGGTTTCTTTCGGCCGCGCGTGCCGGGCATCCAATGGGAGCGCGGTGCAGTGGGCAACGCTGAATGGAGCGGTCCAGCTCTTTCCGACGTCCTGAAACTCGCCGGTGCAGATGCGGATGCGTCCTGCGTCACTGTGAACGGAGCCGATATCGGCGTGGCAAAAACACCTGACTTCATCCGCTCTCTTCCTATGAAAAAGGCATTGCATCCGAGCACTCTGCTCGCCCTCAAGATGAACGGTCAGCCGTTGCCAGACCTGCATGGCTTTCCGCTAAGGCTCGTCGTGCCCGGGTGGGATGGAACCAGCTGGGTCAAATGGGTTGATTCGGTTTCGGTTGCCAATGAGCCTGATAAGGGCTTCTATATGGCTCCAGCGTATCGGTTTCCAAAACACGCGCTCCTTCCCGGTACGCCGGCGAATCCCGCAGATCTGGAAGTGATTGAATCCATGCCTGTGAAATCCTATATCACCGGGCCGGTCAACGGGGCTGAAATCCAAGTTGGAAGGACGACCGTTCGAGGCATGGCGTGGGCCGGCGAAGAGCGGATCGCAAAGGTCGACATATCCACGGACGGAGGTAGCCGGTGGGATTCCGCAGAACTCTCCTCGCACGATCTCCCCTATACCTGGAGACTTTGGACCTTCGCTTGGACGCCCGAGAAGCCGGGCTACCACACAATCCTGTCCCGAGCTACCGATTCGGCTGGCCGTGTCCAGCCAATCGTCGCCACCTGGAATCCGTCCGGCTATCTTTATAACGCAATAGATCAGATCGGGATCATGGTGGCAGACGGCAAATGAGAGCTCTGCTGGTACTGGCAATCGCGTCTCGGGTCTTCGCGCAAGAACCGCGGGAGGCGGCAAGAGAGGAAGAAAAGCGCGCCTGCACTCCCTGCCACAGTCTGAAACTCGTACACAGTCAGCGGCTCAAACCCGCAGCCTGGGGTAAAGAAATTGACAAAATGGTGGGTTGGGGGGCCATTGTTCCCGACCGGCAGCTGCTGTTGACCTATTTGTCGGAGGAATACAGCGAGACCAAAGCTGGTCCTGCTGTCTACCTCTCGGGCAACGGGACAAAAGCAAAATAGTTGCTTTGACCGCAACCATCGGATAGCCGCAGTCTCATTTTTGGTGGCAACCTCGTAGCAGAGTCACATATGGAAGCAGTTCAAGAACAACTCTACTGGGAAGCGGTTCAAAGACGCGACACCTCCATGGACGGCGCATTTGTTTACGCTGTGCTATCGACAGGCATATTCTGTCGCCCGGGTTGCCCGAGCCGCAGACCCCGCCGTGAACGCGTTCAATTCTTCCGGGATGCGGAAGGTGCACGCCGGGCCGGTTTCCAACCCTGCCTTCGCTGCAAGCCCTTCACCCAAAAGCCTCGGATAGTCGAGACGATCTGTCGACACATCGAAGCGCATCTTCAGGAGCCGCTCTCCCTTTCGGAGCTGGGTAAACTCGTCCATCTGAGTCCCTTTCACCTGCAGCGTAGATTCAAAGCGGAGCTCGGCATCACGCCGCGTGAGTACGCTGACGTCTGCCGAATGCGCTCCTTCAAGTTAAAAGTGAAGGAGGGCCAGTCAGTTACAGACGCAATCTACGATGCGGGCTTCGGATCGAACAGTCGTCTCTATGAACGGTCTTCGGCCGAACTCGGCATGAAGCCAAGCACCTACAGTCGCGGCGGTGCGTCCACAACGATCCACTACACCACGGAGATGAGTCCGCTCGGAGCGATGCTGATCGCCGCCACTGAGCAAGGCGTCTGCTCCATTCAATTCGGAGATACTGACGACCAGTTGCTGTCTGAATTGAGGAACGAATTCCCCAACGCGGAAATCGTTCGGGACGAACTCCTTCTTCATCCCTATTCGGACGAAATGCTAGCTTGTCTGCGAGGTCAGAAGATTTCATTTGATCTGCCGCTGGACATCCGCGCTACGGCCTTCCAGCGGCTGGTCTGGAATTATCTCCGCACCATCCCGGCGGGCACAACGGAATCCTACAGCGCGATAGCCAAGGCAATAGGCAGACCGACGGCGACTCGCGCTGTAGCGGGAGCCTGCGCGGCAAATCGCCTCGCCGTCGCCATTCCCTGTCACCGTGTCGTTCCGGTCTCCGGCAAACCAGGAGGGTATCGCTGGGGTCCGAAGCGGAAGGAGAAGCTGTTAGCCCTCGAACAGAACCTGGAGCGCTGACCTACCTGCTGCGAAAACGATCCGACAGCTTGGCGAGCTTGTCTTCCATTGAGGCCGGCTTCTGTTCGCGACGGGGCGGTGCCTGCGGCACGTGCTTCACCTTCGGTAGGTCGGATTGCTGCAGCGCCTTGATCGAAAGTGAAATGCGCTTCGCTTTCGCATCGGCCGAAAGCACCTGAACCCGTACCACCTGCCCGACTTTCACCACCTCGTACGGATCCTTCACAAAGCGCGCCGACAACTCGCTCACGTGTACCAAGCCGTCCTGATGAACGCCCACATCCACAAAGGCGCCGAAGTTGGTGACGTTTGTCACTGCGCCTTCAAGCACCATACCCGGGGTCAGATCGGAAATTTCCTTGATGCCGACCTGGAACTGTGGCGCAACAAATTTGTCTCGGGGATCGCGGCCCGGCTTGCGCAGCTCTTCCTGGATATCGCGCAGCGTGTACATGCCCGCTTTCTCCGTTTGGAAGTCCTCCAGCTTCAACTTTTCCACCAGGACCGGCTTCGCAATGAGATCGCTCACACCAATCTGAAGCGACTGGGCAATCCTCTCAACGATGGGATAAGACTCCGGATGAACCGCTGTCACGTCGAGCGGATTATCGCCTTCCCGAATACGCAGGAATCCGGCCGCCTGCTCAAAGGTCTTCGGGCCGAAGCCGGGTACGGCCATCAGCTGCACACGGCTGCGAAACCGGCCATTCTCGTTGCGAAATTCGACAATACGTTGCGCAGTTCGCTCGTTGATACCGGCCACGTGCCGCAGGAGTGCAAACGAGGCGGTATTCAAGTCCACGCCGACGCGGTTCACACACGTCTCAACCGTTCCCTCAAGCGCCGTATTCAACTTGCGCTGGTCCACATCATGCTGGTATTGGCCGACGCCGATCGACTTAGGGTCGATCTTAACCAGTTCAGCCAGGGGATCCTGCAGCCGCCGCGCAATCGAGATAGCGCCGCGCACCGTCAGATCCAGATGCGGAAACTCCTGCCGCGCAATCTCCGAGGCCGAGTACACGGAGGCGCCGGACTCATTCACCACTACACTGAAAATCCCCGACAGCTTCGATTCGCGCAGGAAATCCTGCACAAACGAGCCCGATTCCCGGGATCCCGTTCCATTGCCAATCGCAATCGCCCGAACATTATGCTTCTGAATGAATGCCGTCAGGATCCTGGCCGCGCCTGCCGTATCGTTCTTCGGCTCCAGCGGATAAATGACGCCATGATCGAGAAACTTGCCTGTTTCGTCCACCACCGCGATCTTGCAGCCCGTCCGAAGCCCGGGATCAAGGCCCAGCACGCCGATCAGGCCAGCAGGAGGCGACAGCAGCAGATTTTGCAGGTTTTCGCGAAAAACCCGAATTGCCTCTGCATCCGAGCGCTCCTTCAACTCCAGCCGCACTTCCGTCTGTATAGACAGATTCAGCAGGCGCTTCCAGGCATCTTCTACCGCCATTTCCAATTGCGGCGTCCAATCTCCTGGCTGTCGGATCACTTTGCTCTTCAGATACTGCAGCGGCTGTACGGAATCCAGTTCGATCTGGAAGTAGAGAACGCCCTCTTCCGACCCCCTTCGAATCGCTAGCATTCGGTGCGACGGAATCTTCGCCGCCGGCTCGCTGTATTCGTAGTACATCTTGAACTTTCCATCCGGATCGCTGGCATCTTCGACCTTTCGGCTGACCACGCGTCCCTCGCCGAGCATGATCTGGCGCAGGTAGCTTCGAAACTCAGCCGTCTCGCTTATCTGCTCCGCCAGAATGTGCCGGGCCCCTTCCAGTGCCTCCAGCACCGAGGCAACCCCTTTCCCTGCGTCTACAAAGGATGCCGCCAGATCTTCAAGACCTCGCTCCTCGGGCACTTGCTTCCAGAGATACTCGGCCAGCGGTTCCAGCCCCTTGTCGCGGGCAATCGTTGCCTTGGTCCGGCGCTTCGGTCGGAACGGCAGATACAGATCCTCCAGTTCGCACTTGTCGAGAACCGCTTCGATCTTCGCCTTTAGTTCGGGCGTCAGCTTGCCTTGCTCCTCTATGCTGTGGAGAACGGTTTCCCTTCGTTCGAGAAGCTCTCGGAAATAAGCAGCCTTCTCTTCGATTCCGCCGATAGCGACCTCATCGAGATTACCGGTCGCCTCCTTGCGGTAGCGCGCAATGAACGGCACCGTGCCGCCTTCATCGAGCAACGCAAGTGTCGCCACGACACTGCTGACGGGAAGATTCAATTGCTGCGCGATGACATTTAAAAGCGCGGCTGGAAGTTGTTTGGCAGAGGACATCGATGTTGCACTCCTATCATAAGGAAGAAGCGCTTCTGTCATGATGAAAAGCGCTGTGCCGGTCCTGCTGCTTGCGCTTATCGTTGCTTCCGGATACTTGTTCT
>JAOAPP010000131.1 GCA_025462985.1 Bryobacterales bacterium
GACCACAACATTCTGCAGAATCTCCGGTTCTCGTTGACTTACAACTACACGGACCGGCCGCGGGAACTTGATTGCAACAACATTGGCGGCAGCGGCGCTCCGATCGGACATCCGCGCATGCAGGACATCGTGACGCACACGGCGCACGCTCAGCTGACTTACGTGATCAGCCCCAGCCTGTTCACTCACTTCGTTGCGTCTTATGACCGTTGGGTGCTGCCCGACACGTTCCCGGCCATTGTCGATAAGGGCTGGGCTTCGAAGCTCGGGATAAAGAACATTCCCTATGCAGATCTTGGCGGATTCCCGAACATCAGATTTGATCAGCAATACACCAACTTCGGCGTCAACAATACTGGTGGCCTGCAAGGCACAGACCGGTGGCAGTTCCTCGACGACACGACAAAGATCCTCGGGAAACACACCATCAAAGCGGGCTTCGAGTACCGGTGGGAGCGCTGGTTTACCGGCGCGTTCATCGGGGATGCGGGCGTCTACAATTTCCGCGCTGCGAATACGGGAGCATTCGACGCAAGCGGGAACCTGATCGCCGGAACCGGCAATCCATATGCTTCGTTCCTGACCGGTCAGGTTGGCTCCTCCAACTTCTCGATTCCGGCGTTCTCCGACTACCGCAGGCCCTATTTCTCGCCTTGGGTGAATGATGATTGGAAAGTGACGGGTAATCTGACGCTGAGCTTCGGGTTCCGTTATGACCTGCAATTTCCGCGCACAGAGCGGCACAACCAGTTCTCCTCGTTCGAACCGAACCTGCCAAATCCCGGCGCGGGCGGTCGATTGGGCGCGCTGGCCTTCGCGGGACAGAACGGACGCGGCAAGACGTTCGAAGATCTTGTTGCGGACACTTATGGTCCGCGCTTCGGCTTCGCATACCGGCTTGGCGACAAGACGGTCGTGCGCGGCGGTTATGGCATCTACTACTCCGGCGTAACTATGAACGGTTTCAATGCCAACCCCAACTACGGCTACAGTACCAATCCTTCAGTTACCGATCTCAGCAACGGCCGACAGGCCGCTTTCTCGCTCGACAACGGTTTTCCGTCAAGCCTAGTCACGATCCCGCCACAGATCAATTCAACGCTTGAAAACGGAACCAACGTTCAATATATGAACCCCAATAGCGTGAAGCTGCCGCGATACCAAAACTGGACGTTCTCGGTGCAGCGTCAGCTGACGCAGAGCATGATGATCGACGTGGCTTATGTCGCTAACCACGGCACACGCCTCATCTCCGGAGATCAGTTAAATGATCTAAACCAGAACAATCCGGGCATTCTGCAGCTGTACCCTCAATCGCAATTGACGGCCAAGGTTGGAACGCCCGCAGCCAACGGGTTCCCCTCGCCGTATTCGGGCTTTACCGGAACGGTCGCTCAGGCGCTTCGGCCTTATCCGCAGTTCCAGAACATTCCCCAGTTCAACGGCGCGAACGGCTGGAGCACCTACAACTCGCTCCAAACGACTTTCCGCAAGAACTTCAGCAACGGCCTGCAGCTTAACGTGGGCTGGGTTTACTCGAAGCTGATGAACAATGGCGCGGAATCCGGCCTGACCTCGGGCTTCGGAGGCGCAGCGCCTATCAGCGTTTATCTGCCGACCAAGGCCGTCTCCATCGACAACATTCCGAATGTGCTCACGGTCACCTTTGTTGACCAGTTGCCATTCGGGAGGGGCAAGATGTTCATGGATCGCGGGGGCATTTTGAATGCAGTCCTCGGTGGCTGGACACTCGCGGGGAGCTTGCGATATGAACAGGGCCGGCCGCTCGGGATCTACTACTCGAACAATCCGTATGCGCCCGTGCTGTTCAACACCGGGTACCTGCCGGACCGCGATCCCAACGTCAGCGGGTATCTGAACACAAACAGCGGGAACTTCGACATCGTCAATAGTCGCTATATCAGCTCAGCCGTATTCACAACACCTCCTCCTGGCAGCCTTGGCAATGAAGGCCGGCTCGATTCGGTGCTCCGCGGGTGGGCCAACTACAACGAGAATCTCTCGCTCTATAAAGATTTCCGAATCAAGGAATACGTGACCTGGCGCATCGGCGGCAACAGCTCGAACCTGTTCAACCGGCATCAGTGGTGTGACCCCGATACGAACCTCAGCGACGGCGCAAACTTTGGGGCTGTTACCGGGCAGTGCAATCTTCCGCGCGCGTTCCAGCTCTACATGAAAGTAAACTTCTAGAAGTGCGTATTGGATCGATTGCCGTTCTTGCTGTCCTCGGCCTGCTGAAGCTTTCCCTCCAGCGGGCCGAAGCGCAGGACGCCGCGTTTCAGAAAGCATTTGCAATGTACCAGGCCGGCCACGTCGCCGAGGCTCGCAGCCTGCTTCTGAGCGTTCAGAATGCTTCCGCTCTCGATTTGAGTTTGCTCGGTACGATCGCGTTTGGTGAAGGAAGTCTTCCCGATGCCGAGCGGTACCTCCAGCGCGCGATCGCAAAGGAGCCCGGGCTGGCCGGCGCGCGCTTCACTCTTGCTACGGTGCTCGAAGCGGAAGGCAAGACGGCTGATGCAAAGCAGTCTCTTACAAGCTTAGTCTCGCGGCAGCCGGCACATCTTGACGCGGTGCTCGCTCTAGCTCGGCTCGATATCGCCGATCATAATTTCGATTCCGCCGACCGGTGGCTCAGTCGAGCGAAGGCGGCGGCGCCCAGGGATCCGAGACCGCTCGTCGTTCTTGCCCGGCTCCGAAACGTGCAGGGCAAGAGTGAGGAAGCGCTGGGCCTGGCTCTGAAAGCGAAGTCGTTCGCACCCGACGGTCCAGCGGTGCTTTATGCAGTAGGCACGTTATGTCTTCAAATGGACCTTATCAAGGACGCAACGACGAACCTCGAGCGCGCGGCGAGCATTGAACCTGCTCCGGCAACACTGTATGCTCTTGCTTCCGCCCGTGTGGCCAATCGCGATCTTGCTGCCGCGATTAAGATTTATGAAGACCTGATCAAGGCCGATCCTTCGAATGCACAGGTTCATTACGCGCTCGGCGCTGCCTATTTTCTGCAAGGGCAGAATGACGCGGCCAAGCCCTGCTTCGAGCGAAGCGTTGCGCTTGAGCCCAACCAGGTTGAATCGTTCTACTATCTCGGCCAGATCGCAGACCAGAGCGGGGATAAGGAGAAGAGCATCGAGTTCCTGAAGACGGTCGTGGCGCGGCGTCCCGATCACGCGCGGGCGCACATTGCGCTTGGGATGGTTTACCGATCCACGGGCCAGTTTGAGGATTCCAAAACAGAACTAGAGACCGCCATCCGGCTCAGCCCGGATTCGCAGAAGGCGCATTATCAGCTTGGCCTTGTGCTCAATGCGCTGAAGGCAAACCAGCAGGCAAAGGAACAGCTGGAGATTGCGAATCAATTGCGCGCCTCATCCGACGAACGAGTGAGCTGGCAGCTTCTGCCTTCTCAAACGGACGCTACCCATGCGAAGAACGTGCAGTAGGACGCTGTTCCTTGCAACCGTCCTGCTGGCCGGTTATCTCGCAGCAGGCGCGGAGGAGCCGGAAGTCGGCCGATTCGATTCTATGATCCAGGCCGGCCAATATGCGGACGCGCAGTCGGCGCTCGAGAATTACGTCGCCGCTCATCCGGATTCGTGGCGCGCCCAGTATCAGCTTGGCTACGTCTATTTCCGGCTTCAAAAGATACAGCCCTCTCTGGTGTCAGTCTGTAAGAGCCTGGTGCTCAACGGCAACTTCTCGGAGTCACACAAAATTCTGGCTTACGATCTGAACATATTGGGACGCCAGGAGCTTGCGCTGCACGAATTGGACGTCGCGATCAAAATAGATCCGGCGTCGGCGGAAAGCCATTACGAGATCGGCCGCATCTATTATGAGCGCGGCTCTTACCTGCAATCTGTTCAGCATCTGGAACGCGCCAAGGCGCTCAATCCTGAGTTCGTGCGCGTGTATCACAATCTGGGGCTCGCCTACTCAGCAATCCGGGAAAACGACCGGGCAGCCGCAAATTTCGAGGAAGGACTTCGCCGCAATGCGAAGCAGCTGCATCCTTCGGCATGGCCGCTGATCGACTACGGAACCCATTTCAACCTGCAGAGTAACTTTGAACGCGCGCGTGACTTACTGCTGGAGTCAATAAAGATCGAAGATAAGTGGGACACTGCTTACAACGAGCTTTCGAAGGCATACCGCGGATTGGGGCAAACGTCCGAGGCAATTGAGGCTCTGCGGCATGCTGCCGGGTTGAATCCGAGCAAAGCGGAATACCACTACGTGCTCGCCAGACTGCTGACGCAAACTCATCAAACTGAAGAAGCAAAACTCGAGCTTGCGCGGTATCAGCAGGACCACGATGCTGGCGCATTCCAAACCAAAACACGCCCATAAAACCGATGACCAATAGCACCGAATCGTTCGGCGTCACCAAACGCAATTTTCTGAAGACTTGTCTCGGCGGCCTGGCCGTTCTTTCAACCGACTGGAGCTTGCAGGCTGCATCGCTGGCCAGCGCGCCCCGCACTCTGCGCGCGCCATCCGTTCCGCTGATCACGTGCGATCCGTACTTCAGCATCTGGTCCAACGCTGACCGGCTGACCGATGCGCCGACCGAGCACTGGACCAGGAAACCACACCGCCTCACCAGTCTGATCCGTATCGACGACTCCACGTTTCGCATCATGGGGGACGAACCCAAAGGCGCCCCAACTCTGCCACAAGTCGGGCTTGCCATTCATCCCACGCGGACGATCTACGAATTCGAGGGCGAAGGCGTTCACGTCACTCTTACCTTCATGACCGGCGCACTGCCGGAGGATCTGATGATCCTTTCGCGCCCGCTCGGTTATGTCGCCTGGACGGTTCGCTCAACCGACAACAAAGAGCACGGCGTGTCCATTTATTTTGAAGCGGACAGTGAGATTGCGGTCAATAAGCCGTCACAGCACGTGGTCTGGTCCGAAGATTCGGCCGAAGGCCTGTCGTTTGCCCGCATCGGTACGTCTGATCAGCCAATGATGCAGCCCAAAGGCGACGATGTTCGCATTGACTGGGGCTATCTGTATCTCGCAGCCAAGAAGCGCGAAGGCACAACAGTAGCTATCGGGACGTCGCGGCATGCGCGCCGGCAATTCTCTTCCACCTACAGCGTGTCGAACGAGCCCAATTTACAAGCTCCGCGCGCGGTCGAGGAGAACGCGCCAGTTCTCGCGCTGAGCTTCGATATCGGAGCAGTCGGAGCCAATCCGGTTTCGCAATGGGCCATGCTGGCGTATGACGAGATCTACGCCGTTCAATTTTTCCAGCAGAATCTCCGTCCCTTCTGGCGAAGCAAGGGAGCCGGCGCGGTAGAGCTGCTCACTTCCGGGGCGGAAGATTACGACAAGCTGCGGGACCGCTGCCAGACCTTTGATGAGCAGCTGTCGGCGGACGCCAGAAAGCTCGGCGGAGAGAGGTATCGCCAGATCTGCGCGCTCGCGTACCGGCAGTGCATCGCGGGAAACAAAATCGTTTCCGATATGAACGGCCAGCCCTTGCTCTTCCCCAAAGAAAACACCAGCAACGGCTGCATCGGAACAGTTGACGTCATTTACCCAATGGCACCGCAGTTCCTATTGTTCGGGCCATCGCTGTCGAAGGCGATGCTGGTTTACAACCTGGAGTACGCGCAATCCGACCGCTGGCATTTTCCGTTCGCGCCGCACGATGTGGGCACCTTCCCACAGGCGAACGGTCAGGTTTACGGCGGCGGTGAGAAGACCGAAACCAATCAGATGCCTGTGGAAGAAACCGGCAACATGCTGATCCTGCTGGCAGCGCTCGCCAAGATGGATGGCGACGCTTCGTTCTTCACTCCTTATTGGCCGACAATTCAAAAATGGGC
>JAOAPP010000817.1 GCA_025462985.1 Bryobacterales bacterium
GGAACCTTCGACGTCGTGCTCTTTCTCGGAGTCCTTTATCACCTCGAAGAACCGCTCACTGCGCTGCGCCGGCTTCGCAAGGTCACCGCGTCGCTCGCCGTCATCGAATCGGAGGCAGTGGTCATTGACGGCGCGACGGGTCCGCTCCTTCGATTCGTTCCCGACGCCGAAGTCAACGCCGACAGCAGCAACTGGTGGATACCAACTGAAGCAGCCCTTCACGCCCTTTGCCGTGCGGCAGGGTTTCGCCATGTACGCACCACGGTCGGACCCGGCAAAGGGGTCGAGCGCTACCGACTCGTCGTGCACGCTTCAGTGTGAGAGGGAATCAAGCGCCCGCTCTGCGTACTGAGATTCACGTTCCATCGTGAGGTGACGATCTCTTGGTGCGACGCGTCCGGGCGAGATTCCGGGCAGTGCGGTTATACTCAACAAATCTAATGGAGTAGGTTGGCTTGAGGACTGGCCGGTAGGAGATGTCATGAGCATTGTCGATGAAGTTCTGGCCGCGAACGACGACTACGCGTCCACGTTCGGATCGAAGGGAGAACTTGGCCTCCCGCCTGCTCGCGCATTCGCGATCCTGACCTGTATGGATGCTCGTCTGGATCCTGCGAAGTACGCAGGTCTCAGCGAAGGTGACGCGCACGTCATCCGCAA
The DNA here is from genome assembly GCA_025462985.1 of Bryobacterales bacterium. Lineage (GTDB taxonomy): Bacteria > Acidobacteriota > Terriglobia > Bryobacterales > Bryobacteraceae > Bog-105. The sequence continues at coordinate 661 of JAOAPP010000817.1, forward strand.
CGCGGGTGGCCGAGCAAGCGATGACGCGATCCGGTCGCTCGTCATCTCGTACAAGCTGCTCGGAACGCGCGAGTGGTTCGTCATCCATCACACGAATTGCGGGATGGAGTTCTTCACCGACGATGTCATGCGCGGTTTGCTCGCGAGCAGCCTCGAGACCGCCGCGCTCGGACCGGACGGCTTCACCGATGTAGGACCGGGTCCCGGTTCGGCCGAGGCGAATTTCGTCGACTGGCTGACCATCGCGGACAACGTTCAAAGCGTCGTCGACGACGTCGCCCGGATTCGCAACCACCCGCTCGTTCCGACTCGGATCGCGATCTACGGCTACATCTACGACGTCGCGACGGGCCGGTTGATCGAGGTACCCGCCGCAACCACCGTCGGAAAGGCTGCGTGACGTGACGCTCGAGACGAATCAACGCGTTCGCATCGCGCCCGCGACGAGCGTCATCGGTGCGCAGGTCGACGGGATCGATCTCCGTGAGCCGCTCGATGCCGCGACCGTCGCGGAGCTCTCCGATGCATTAGTGCGTTGGAAGGTGCTCTTCTTTCGCGACCAGCCACTCTCGCACGACGAACAGATCGCCTTCGCGCGGAATTTTGGTGCGCTCACACCCGCGCATCCGATCCAACGCGGACACGACGAGAAGCCGGAGATCTTCGTCGTCGAGTCGGAGAAGGCCAAGGCCCAGTTTGGGCATGGCCAGGAAAAGCCGAGGTTCGCGCCGCCGCGCCGAACCGGTCCGGATTGGCACACCGACATCACCTTCGTCGCGAATCCGGCCCTCGCATCCATCCTGAGGGGTGCGGTGATTCCGGACTACGGCGGCGACACCCTGTGGACCAATCTCGTTGCCGCGTACGAGGAGCTGTCGACGCCGGTTCGTGACCTGGTCGACCATCTCCAGGCGGTGCACCGCTGGCACGGATACAACGGCGAGGTCCGCGCGGGCTACGACGCGTCCGAACCGGATCCGTCGGCCGTGCATCCGGTCGTGCGCGTGCATCCGGTGTCAGGGGAGCGCGCGCTGTTCGTGAATCCGGTGTTCACTCGTTACATCGTCGGCCTCACCGATCGCGAGAATCGCCAGATCCTGGACCTGTTGTTCGATCAGATCGCCCGGCCCGAGTTCACCGTCCGATTCCGATGGGAAACCGACAGCGTCGCGTTCTGGGACAATCGCTCGACCGCGCACCTCGGCCCGGTCGATCTCTCACTCAGCAGCCTCGATCGACGCGTCGAACGCGTCACCATCACCGGCGACCTCCCGGTCGGTCCCGACGGTTTCGAATCGGTACCGCTTCGGGGCGAACTCTTCACCTGATCCGCCGACTCAGGCGGCTCAGACGCCGGGGTCCGAACCGGCCTCGGCCAGAGTGGAGAGCCGGCGGACGGCACCGTTGCGCCGGATCTCGCAGACCGTCGTGTACGCACCGAGAGACGACAGCAGGTCGGCACGGATCGCGGAACGCGGAAGATCAGTGCACACCCACGTCACCGGGCGCGAGTGACGGGCGTCCGGACCGTTCGCAATTGCGTACCGGTAGCCACCGGTGATCTTCCCGATCGCGACCACACGTTCGCGCTTCAACGGAAGTACGACGAGGTCTCCGATCTGCATCTTCGCGACGAAAGCCCACAACTGGCTCGCGTGGTTCGCCAAGGTTCGGTCGGAGGCTTCCGGCGTCGACTCGACCAGGACTTCCAGCACGTCGTCACGGCTTCGGCAGTTCGACAAGTCGCCGACCGATGGCCATCCGACGGCGGCTTGTCCGGTATCGAGGGCGATCTGTTCCTGCTCGCCGCGGCGGCCGGCGCGTACGAGCCAGGCGCGCACATCACGCGTTGGATCATCACGCGTTGGATCACCGGGATGGGCCATCTCGGGCTGTCGATACCCGCCGCGGGTGTGCGCGATGCGCGGTCGCATACGACGATCCGCGAAAGGGAACAGACCCTGGACGCGTGCGTCACGTTCGGCGAGCCGTCGAGCTGTGAACAACGAGGAGGCGAATGTCGGGAAATGACCGCGGGAACGCTCGTATCGGCTGCTCGGGATGGGTCTACCGGGATTGGCGCGGCACCGTGTACCCGGCGGAGATACCGCAGCGCGCATGGTTCGCGCACTACGCGTCGCGTTTCGATACGGTCGAGATCAACGCGACGTTATACCGATTGCCGACGACGCTAGCGGTGGAGCGGTGTGCGGCCCAGGCACCCCCGGG
>JAOAPP010000140.1 GCA_025462985.1 Bryobacterales bacterium
GGAACTCTTCCTGTCGATGTGAAGGACGCCGAGGAAGGAAAGTACAAGCCGGTTCACCGACCGCGGCCCGGCCATGCTGATTTGCCTGGCTCGGTGAAGTACAACTTCAAAGAAGCCCGATACATTCTGGAGCGAGCCAGCGCCCGGGAGACAACGGCGCGGGTGGCGCTGGGGGCGCTGGCCAAGACGTTCCTCAAGGAGTTCGGCGTCGAAGTGCTGAGCCACGTCGTGGGCGTCGGGCCTGTGAAACTGGATCGGCCCGTGAGTTGGGATGAGATCGTCGCATTGAATGAGCGCGAAGAGGTCTTGCTGGGCTGCGTGGATGCCGAAACGGAAGCACGCATGAAAGCCGCTGTCGATCACGCTTACCGCACCGGAGACACTATTGGCGGCATCTTTGAAGTAGTGGCGCATGGACTGCCTCCGGGGCTGGGATCCCATATTTCGTGGGACAGCCGGCTGGACGGGCGCTTGGCGCAGGCAATTGTCTCGATTCAGGCCGTGAAGGGCGCCGAGATCGGGTATGCCGAGGAAGGCGCGAGGTCGTATGGATCGACTGTGCAGGACACGATTCACTACGACAAGGAAGAACAGCGGTTCCATCGCGGATCGAACCGCGCGGGAGGACTGGAAGGCGGCATCACAAACGGCGAGGACGTGGTGGTGCGAGGATTGCTGAAGCCCATCTCAACGCTGCGGCGTCCGCTGGAATCCGTAGATCTACCGACTCGCGAGCCGGCTCTGGCGGCATACGAGCGGAGCGATGTGGCGGTGGTTCCGGCGGCCGGAGTTGTCGGTGAGGCAATGGTCGCCCTGGTTCTGGCGCAAGCCTTTCTCGAAAAGTTCGGTGGCGACTCCATGGTCGAGACAAAGCGCAATTTTGAGGGCTACATGGCCCAGGTAAAGAGGTTTTAGCTGTGCGTGGTTCTTGGTGCCGCAGCGCATAAGTAAGAAAGATGGTTCGCAAAATTATCAAGTATGGAGATCCGCTCCTCGAACAGAAAGCTGAGCCGGTGACCGAGTTCAACACCCCGGAGCTTCGGGAGACGCTCACGGATATGTTCGAGACGATGTACGCGGCGAAGGGAGTGGGCCTTGCGGCTCCGCAGATCGGCTTAAGCCAGCAGATTAGCGTGATCGATGTAAGCGTCGGCGAGAACGAAGCCGACAAGCTCGTCATCATCAACCCGGAGATTACTTGCCGGGAAGGAAAGCAGGTTGGCGAAGAGGGGTGCCTGAGCATTCCTGGCTTCCGCGAGCCGGTTTCTCGCGCGAATCGAGTGACTGTCCGGGCTCAGAACGAGAAGGGCGAGCCGATTGAGCTTTCAGGCGAAGAGCTTCTGGCCCGCGCGTTCCAGCATGAGATCGACCATCTGAACGGGATTCTTTTCATCAATCACCTGAGCGGGTTGAAACGCGACATCATCCGCAGAAAGATCAAGAAGCTGCAGAAGGCCGGGGAGTGGGATTAGTCCCGTCCCGATGAAAGTGGTCTTTCTGGGTACTCCGGACTTCGCGGTGCCAAGCCTGCAGGCGCTTGCCCGGGCCGGGCATGACATCGTCGGAGTGTTCACCCAGCCGGATCGCCCGAAAGGACGGGGCAATCAACTCGCGCAGCCGCCCGTGAAGGTCGCAGCCGCCGCGCTACAACTGCCTGTCTATCAACCGGAGCGTGTCCGTCGCCCGGAGAGTGTGGAACTGCTCCGCAGTCTCGGTGCGGACATCATGGTGGTAGTCGGGTACGGGCAGATCATTCCGCAAAACATCATCGACCTCCCCAGATACGGGATTTTGAACGTTCACGCATCGCTGTTGCCCAAGTACCGGGGAGCAGCGCCGATCCAATGGGCTATCGCCAACGGGGAAGAGACCACCGGCGTCACCATCATGCAGATCGATGCCGGGCTGGATACGGGAGACATGCTCGAAACGGCATCGTTGCCGATCGGTCCCGACGAGACTGCGCCGGAGTTGAGCGCCAGGCTTGCTCCGCTCGGTGCGGAACTCCTGATCGACACCATCCAGAAGATCGAAGCGGGCAGCGCAGTGCGAGAGCCGCAGAAGGACGACGAAGCCACCCTGGCTCCGATTCTGAAGAAGGAAGATGGGCTGATCGACTGGAGCAGGCCGGCAGCGGCGATCTACAACCGCTTTCGCGGGTTCCAGCCGTGGCCGGGCGCATACACGAGTTTTCGGGGCCAGCAGTTGTCCATCACGCGTGCGGCGCTGGCCGATGGCGGCGCTCCCGCGGGGATGCTCGTCTCGGAAAACCGAAGGCTGTTCGCCGGCTGCGGAGACAACGCGAGGCTGGAAATTCTTGAACTGCAACTGGCGGGAAAGAAACGCATGGCCGCCGATGCCTTTCTAAACGGATTGAAGTTAGCGCAGGACGAACGTCTGGGAGACGTAAATTGAAGCTTCCTTTGGGCTATCGCTACGCCGCCGCCTATGCGGGCATTCGGAAAGTCAAGCAAGACGACGTCGGGCTGATCTATTCCGAGAAGCCGGCGCAGGCCGCCGCCGTATTCACGCAGAACTTGGTGCAGGCGGCTCCGGTCCGCCTGGCGCGCAAGAACCTGGCCGATTCGAAAGGCAGGGTGTCGGCGGTGCTCGTCAATGCCGGCAATGCAAATTGCGCAACCAGAACCGGCGACGATGTGGCGCTCGCATCCTGCAAAGCCGCGGCGAAGGCACTCAAGACCAAGCGCGAGTTTATCTTTCCGGCATCGACCGGGGTGATCGGCGTTGAGCTGGATACGCAGTTGCTGACCAATGCCATTCCGGAGCTGGTTTCACGGCTGTCGCCGGACGGGTTCGAGGCCGTGGCAAAAGCCATCATGACAACGGACACGCGGATGAAAGTGGCGGCCGAGGAGCTGTCCTTTTCCGGCAAGCCGGTGCTTGTTGCCGGAATGACGAAGGGCTCGGGGATGATTCATCCGAATATGGCGACCACGCTTGGATTCATAATGACCGACGCGGCGCTGACGGCGCGGCAATTGCGTGAGATGCTTCTCCCTGCGATCAAGAACAGCTATAACTCGCTCACCGTCGACGGCGATACCTCAACGAACGACACGGTGGTCCTGCTGGCCAACGGCGCATCCGGCGTGCAACCTGGGAGCAGCGAACGGACCGCTCTCCAGGAGGCAATCAACAACGTCACCGAGAGTCTTGCGGAGCAGATCGCGGCGGATGGCGAGGGTGCGCGGAAATTGATTGTAATTCGGGCATCCGGCTTCCGGACGGAAGAGGATGCACGCAAGATCGCGCGGGCGGTCGCCTCTTCCCCGCTGGTGAAAACGGCTATGGCGGGCAACGATCCGAACTGGGGGCGTATCCTCTCGGCGGCGGGCTACTCGGGCGCGATGTTCGACCCCGCTAACGTGGACATCTTTCTGCAGGACGTGCTCGTCTGCCGCCAAGGACTGGCGGCTGATTATGACGAGGACGACTTGAAAAAGAGTCTCGACAGCGCCGAGGTGCAGATACGCCTCCGATATGCGGGCCGGGGGAAGACCGAAGCACGGTACTTCACCTGTGATCTAACGGAAGGCTACATTCAGATCAATGGCAGCTATCGCACGTAGGATCTGTTTTCTGCTGGCGTTGTCGGCGGGCGGCGCAATGGCAGATCAGCCGGATGACGTGCTCCGAGTGATCAATCAGGTTGCAAGCGCATTGACGGAGAACAATCCATCCGACGCGTTGATCCCGATTGACAAGTCTTTGCCCAACTACAACACGCTGGAGAACGAGTTCATCGGGCTGACTTCGGCCTATCTGATCACAAACGAAGTAGAGGTTCTGGACGAAGACGACACTGCCGACCAGACCCTGCTTACGCTGCGCTGGGCACTCACTCTTGCGAGCAAAGAAACCGGGGAAAGCAACTCCCGTTCCGCCGAGGTGCATGTTCGTCTGCGTTCCCAAAACGGCAAGTGGAAAATCGTGGAGCTAACGCCGATCGATATCTTCACGCCGTAGCGCGCGATTCGAGGAGCGATTTAAGCTGCTCGTAGTCCTGTTTTGTCACGAGCTGGAATTCGAGCGGCAGCCGCGTCCAGGAGGCGAGTTCTCCCTGCCAGTCACCTTCCGGGATTCGCCTCCCGGCGAGAAAGAGTCGTCCGTTTTTCACGCTATACGGAATGAGGCCAAAGCGCTTCCCTACATGCAGCGGAAGTGTTCGCATGACACGCTTGCGCACCTGCGCGAGTGTGACGGCAGTGAATGGAACGCCTCCCTGGAGGCTGACGGCACGACACAATTTGTCCTCAGAGACCAAGCCGCGGTTCAGCAGAAGATCCGCTAGAAATTCGTCCGACCGAATCTCCGCCTTTAACTCTTCGAGGACGTCCCCTGTCAGGTAGCCTTCGCTCACCAGAACCTCCGTGAGATTCCTGTATTGCGATGTCAGCGTGCTGCGGTTCGGATACGAGTGGTCTGTCTTCAGCCAGCGAAGGGGGCGTCCACTGAAACGCGCGTGCGCAAATTGCCAGAGCGCTCCCAGTGAAGCAAAGCAGTTAATAATGTTGCCGTGAAAAGAGCGAATGGGAACGCCCAACGCCATAGCTGGACCGTAGATTCGCCCCGTGTAGTACATCCGCATGGACAGCCGCACGCACTGCAGTGCGGTTGACAGCCAGCACAAGCGGAGCAGGATGGGATTCGCGACGGCAAAATGCCACGGCCGGTGTTCGAGCGAAGCCGCCGCGAAGTCTGCAACGCCGGCGATGAAGAGCAGGTTCGTCAGCAGGCTGAGCGGGTTTGCAAGCAAGCCCTTGCGGTCGCGCCAGAACCAGTATTTGGAGCTGAATGAACCCCGCCAGCCATCCCGGGCCCAGGATTGGAGCGCGATTCCGGTGACCCAGCGAGTGCGCTGGCGAATGGCGGACTTGATCCGGCGTGGAAAGTATTCGCGCGTCGCACGAAAGCCTTTTTCCTCGGCCTGCAAAGGAACGAAGCGCTGCCGGTACCCGGCGTTGAAGACGTAGACTCCGGCCTCGTAATCCTCCGTGAGGCTAGCCGCATTGAAGATCAGACCATTGCGCTCTCCGGCGAGCCGCTGCAGGATATGGCGGGCGAATCCCGTGCCGACACCGCTCGAGGGGATAAACGACCGGCTGAATTGTCGGGCGCGCATATCCACGCTGTGGTACTCGGCGAAGTCATCGCAGTAGCAGCCATGCGTCAGTTCGGTGACGGACGTCGGCAGGGGCAACACCGGGACCTGCACCATCGCATTACGGCCGCGCTCGCGGCTGATCACCGACAACGCCTCGGGGTGAATCAAATCTTCGGCGTCGTGCAGCACCACCGTATCGAAGTAAACCGAGTGCTCTTCTTCATAGGCCACCATCAGCCGATAGATCCAATTCAGGCAATCTGCCTTCGATGTGGGTCCAGGATGCGGGCAGGCAGCCACGTGAACTCTCCCGAAGGTCTCAGAAAGGTGGCGGGCCACTTCCCAAGTGGCTTTGTCGTTCGGATACACGCCCAGGAAAAAGTCGTAGTTACGGTAGCGGATGGCGCTGATGTTGTGCCGCACCATGCTGGCGATGACGGCCGATTCCTTCCAGCAGGGGACGAAGATCGCGATTTTTCGCTCCCGGACGAGCTCTGGCGGCGGCACGTATTTGCGGTGCAGGCGCTTCACGTACACAAACCAGAGATAGATAAACGACGGCACTAGGTCGTCGATGCCGCTGAGGAGCAGCACCACCGTCAGTGTTCCGAGAAGATACGGCCAGATGTCCGAAAAGGAGAAAAGGGGCACCGCTGTCTCGGAGGAATAGTGCCTTTGGGGGTTGCGCCCTCGCAAACAATCTAAGAGTTTCCTTGAGCTACGGGCACATTCAGATATGGCCGACAGCAAAACAGACCAGGTGGAGATGACGGCGCTGCACCAACTGGTGCAGGAAATCATCGGGGGCTCCGTCCGCCGGAACACGTTTACTCAATGGGAACTGGAACTGCTGCTCGATCTGCAGTTGTGCAGCATCCGGAAAGGGACGCGCTCTGAGACGCTGCGTCGTTACCTGCGGGCGGTTCAGCAGGAGTTTACTCGGGGATCAGTCTCGCCGCTACGCCTTTCCGCCTTTCTAGACGCGGAGAATCAACGCAGCAGAGCAGGGGCCGGCGCCCCGGTGAAGCTCGAAGCTGTGAGCGTCAAGTAGCCGAACCCACTTGTCGGCTGGGCTATCCTCAGAAGAAGAGGTAAACGAGGAATCACTCATGGCAACCACGTCCACCCCGAAGCCCGAACGAATGGTGTTTTGTGTCAAATTGCAGAAGGAATTGCCGGGATTGGACGAGGTTCCGTTCGACGGTCATCCGCTGGGTCAGCGTATCTACGACCATGTTTCCAAAGAAGCCTGGCGCATGTGGGTGGAACAGATGAAGATGATCATGAACGAATACCGGCTCAATCTGGGAACGCCCGAGGCGCAGGAATTTCTGTTGAAGCAGATGGAAGAGTACTTCTTTGGAGAAGGCGCTGCTCATCCGCCGGGGTATGTGGCTCCGGGTCACTAAAGCGGCCAGTTTGCTGGAAGTGCTGCACGTTTCGGATTCTCCTTTCGTCCTGAATCTTTGATCTACCGTCTTTTACTTTGCCTGCTGGCGGCATCGCTGATGTTTGGCGCCGGCAATGTTGTAGCCGCGCGTCTGGCGAAACAGGCGCGGCGCGAGCAGGATGCCGGGCACTTGGTCCGCGCCTATCTGCTTTATGCAGAGGCCGCGGCCAGAGATCCGCAGACCACGAGCTATGCGATCAATCGCAATGCGATTGCTCCGCTGGCGAAGTTGCTGATAACTTCCAATGTCGAGAATGCCGATGTGTCGGCGGAGGTGAAAGCGGCGGAAGCCGGCGCAGACGCCAAGAACGATCTGCAGCCTCTGCGGCCTCTGGATGAATTCCAAGCCGGTGCGCTCCTTCCTCCCCCGTCCCTGGAACTGAGCGCCTCCGTCCACGATTTCGATCTGCGCGTGGATGAACGAACGGCGATCGCAGACGTCGCGCGAGCCTACGGCGTTGAGACGGTATTCGATCCCGACTTTGACAGTAAGCAGATCGGCAGGTTCAGCATCGATCACGCGGATTTCCGTGTGGCCATGGAAGCGCTAACCGCGGTGACGCATACCTTCATTTTTCCCATT
>JAOAPP010000141.1 GCA_025462985.1 Bryobacterales bacterium
AAAATTTGCGTTCTTCCGTCCTCTTATATCGTGAATGGCCCGCGCTATGAGTTCTATTCCGGTTCCGTACTCGCCACCGATGAGAACTGACGCATTGGCCGGAGCAACAATCTGTATGCTGTTGACCACGGACTGAAATGCCGGGCTCGCTCCGATCATGTTTCCGATATTCCTATCGAAGCGGATCTCGTCTTCCAGATAAAGCTTCTCCGTGGCGAGCTTGTCTTTGAGTTCAATCAGTTCGCGATAGGCGATGGAATTTTCCAGCGCGATGGCGATCTGTTGTGCCACCTGGGAAAGCAGTTCTACATCGGATTCGGAGAAAGGCTGATGGCCGCGGCGTCCGATCTCAAGAGTACCGAGCACGTCATTGGCGGAGATGAGAGGGATGGAACAGGAGGCGCTTAGCCCGGCATCGGCAAACTGCTTGTACAGCGGAGACGGAAACCGTTGAAAGTCAGGAGAATTGATGACCACCGGTTTCCGGCTGTTCACTGCATCGGCGCACGGGAGGCCCAGCTTGCACACCGCCTCGGTAGGGGTCGTGATCTTGATATCGCTTCTGATATGAAGCGCGTACAGCCGCAGTCCCGATGAGTTCTTATCGAGCAGAGTCACAAGAGCCAAATCGTGGACTATAACGCGGCTGAGTTGCTCTGAAATGGCCGCGAAGAGTTCGTCTGGGGAAAGACGAGAGACAAGGGCGTTCGTGATGTCGAAAAGCACGCGGAGTCTATCGCGTTCCCGCACGAGTTCCTGGCGAGTGAGTTGCGCGCCCACCGATACCGCGAATTCAGATGCAACACGTCCCAGAAACGCTAGATCGAAGTCGGAATCTGCAACGACGTGTCGGAAGCCGAATGAAAGAACGCCAAGCCTTTGATCGCCCGTCGTCAGCGGTACTGAAATCATCGAGGCGATTCCCTTTTCGTGCATTTTGCTGACGAACTCCGGCCAGCGCGACTCATCGGCGAGCGAGTTCAATACGAGGGGCTTCTGGTCAATCCAGGCCCTGCACGCCGGATGATCTTCCTGCATTGGAACGACGCGCGATTCGATATCTCCAGTGGCAACCGTTGCAATCCGAAGCTGAATTTCTCGGGCCCCAGGTACGCACAATCCAACCGCCAGATAATCAAACTGGACAACTCGGTTGAGCGTCCGCGCGAGAGCCTTGCAGATCCCGTCCAGATCGTCGTGACCGGCAAGCGAATGAGAAAGCTCGAAAAGCGCCTCGTAGAGGTTCGGTTCGTTGCTCTTCACCCTGGAGATCATAGCAGCCGAATTCATGCTTTGGACCCTCTTCCGTCCGGAGGCAATCTCAACGAGCTTGGGCAAGTGCGTCACCGGTGAGCTTCCCTGAGCGCGTCTGGACGGCCCCTCTCGTTTGTGTGAGCGTGGCTGTCACCGAGTTGCGCGACAGGTGATTCACGATAGGGCTTGCCACCCACCGTACTGCGTGCGGAATATCGCGGCTCAGGACAATTGCTTCCAGTCGCAGATACACTCCGCCGTCGGCTTGTTCATACCGGAGAATACTGCAGACTCGCCAAATGTACCCGCTTCCGGTGTCGGCGGGCAGCTTCTGTTCATTCTCCCGGCCGAAATTCCGAATTTCCTGGATGCGGGTACTTCGGGTGATCACGTAGCCTCCATCCGCCCGCGCGGTTTGTGTATTCGCATAATCGGCGTCTAACCCAGTCGTGATGCTCAATACCTTTCGGAACCACTCCATGGAGAACGTTTCTCTCCCGTTCCCCACGTCTGTCGCCTTCGAGTCGATCACCGTAGGCGCGTAGATGTCCTTGTAGTGGTCATAGTCGTGAACGACAGCTTGCAGCTGAGCTACTGTGGCATTCGGGATGAACGTCGTTCCGATCCAATCGTGTATAAGCCCGTCCGGTACGGGAACTGTGCCATTTCCCACGGCTGGCTCGACTCTCACCGTCACGGAGCGCTCCGCGGACACTCTGACTGCCGGCGCATTCTCGACCCTGGCCTCCGCTTGCTGTAGATACGAGTTCCAGGACTTTATTGTTGCGGGTTTCAGGGTCAGATTCGCTGCTGTCATCGGCAGAGAAAAAAACGTGAGCGCCAAAGTGATCTGCCTGATGAACTTGACTGCATGTGCCATTTCATCTAGGCAGATGCAAATTGGTGGCCACGAGCCGCGAACTCTCGTAAATCTGTGATCCTGCTAGCGCCAGTGGATAACGGCAAAATGCCGAAGCAGGACGGTGCCGATGGCAGGTGCCGAAAACGGCGGCACTTCGGCAGTACGCATCGGCAGGTTCCCGTGTCGATTTCGTAAGCACCGTTGTCAAGCAAGGCGATGGACATAAACTGGAAGTTGATGCCTGCTGCTGTTACTGCGCTTCAAGGGTCTGATCTGCTCGATCGGATCGGCAAGACTCCGCTGCTCGAAATCGGGCTTGCCTCCCGCGAAGGAGTACGGGTTTTTGGCAAAGCCGAATTCCTGAATCCAGGCGGTTCCGTAAAAGACCGCCCAGCATTGAAAATGATTCGGCGTGGAGAAGAGAGCGGGCAGTTACGCGCGGGAAAGATTCTGCTGGATTCGACCAGCGGAAACACCGGAATCGCCTATGCCATGATCTGCGCGGCCAAAGGCTACCCGGTTAGGCTCTGCCTTCCGGAGAATGCCTCGCCTGAACGGAAGCAGATTCTGCGGGCTTTTGGGGCAGACTTGGTCCTTACAGCGGCTGGGGAAGGTTCTGACGGAGCCATTCGGGTT
>JAOAPP010000153.1 GCA_025462985.1 Bryobacterales bacterium
GGAGTGACAGCAGTGCCAGTCCGCGCTCGGCGAATAGCTGGCTCGCGATCAGAACGTCCAGTGTCCTGAAGTCGTATAAAGGCAGGGCTGGGTCCACGTTCTGCATGATCGTGCGGATGTGCGACATCACGGCCTTCTCGCCGCTCGCCGTGCGCACATAAAAGGTCAGGGATTGAAGATTGCCGCCGGTGAAGTAGGGCATGTAGACGAACGGCTTCACGGGGGTGCGAAGCCCAGTATGCTGGCTATCGGCGACCATTCCAACAATCGTCCAGTCGAACTTTGGAGTTCCTGTTTCCAGCCCAAATTGAAAGTGCCGGCCTACCGGATCGTTCGAATGCAGGAAATGCCGGGCAAACGTCGCGTTGACGATGGCTACATTGCTATGAAGGTCGTGGTCGGTGAAAGTGCGGCCTGCAAGCAGCGGAATGTTTAACGTTTCAAAGAAGCCGGGACTCACCTGGTTTTTCAGAACGTCCGTATTGTTGAGGTCGCGCATGCTGGAGCCCTCCACGGTGACGCCGCCTCCCCAGCTATCGTCTTCGAGTACGGGCATGCTCGCCAGGGCCAGACCGCTCACATCATGCAGGTTCCGAAGCCGGCTGCGAACGTCTTCCGCGAAAACCTGAAGCCGCGGCTGCGAGTATCCGACCTGAGTGGGATTCACTTTGAAGGTGATGATGTGGTCCGTTCGGAATCCTGGATTGATGCGTTCCACGTTTCGCAGGCTCTTTGTGAAGAGCATCGCTCCGGTCAGCAGCAGCATGGAGAAGGCGACCTGCGCGCCGACAAGAGAGCGACGCAGCCACAATCTCCCGCCCGTGTGCCCGGTGCTTCCTTCGGACTTCAGCGCCGCGGCCAGATCCGTGCGGGCCGATTGCAGAGCTGGAAGCAGGCCGAACGCAACGCCCGACAGGATCGTTGCGCAGGCGATTACCACCAAGATGACGCCGTCAGGACGCGCACTGATGCTGGACTGGTTCAAGTCAGAACTGAGGAGCTTCAGCAGAACCGGGGTGGCGGCGTAAGCGAGCGCCACTCCGAAAAGCCCGCCGATGGAGGCGAGCATCGTGCTCTCCACCAGAACCTGACGCACAAGGGCCGCCTTCCCTGCCCCAATTGACAGCCGGACGGCCATTTCCCGTTCCCGTGCCGCGCCGCGAGCAATCAGCAGGTTCGCCACATTGACGACCGTGATCAGCAGGACAATGAGCACCATGACGGAGAGAAATCGCAGCGGTTGTTCAAGACTGCTCCGGATGTCTGCGTACCCTTTCCCTCCGGGAGCCAGTTCCACGTGAGTCTTCCTGAACTCGCGAAGGAAACTCTCCGAAGGCGAATGCATGACAGCTAGATCCAAATCCCGAATGTTCGGATAGACGGCTGAAACGACCGCCTGCGCCCTCGACTGGCTGACCCCAGGCTGCAGGCGCGCGACGAGCGTAGCCCAGTGGTCCAGGCGATCCATCAGGCCGTCCCATGTCGGCGTGATCTGGGCTTTCATCATCATCGGAACAAAGACATCGGGCGGAGAATCGATCTGCACTCCATAGAAGTTCGGCGGAGCGATTCCAACAACTACGTAGGGATGACTGTTGATCCGGACGGTCTGGTTGAGGATGCCGGGATCGCCTCCGAACGTTCGCTGCCAGAGACCGTACCCCAGGACCGCGACGGGATGCGCGCCAGGCTTCTGGTTGTCGCTCCCAACCAGCAACCGACCGCGCCAGGGCTTTACGCCGAGAACCGAGAAGTAGTTCCCCGAGACGAGCTCGCAGTTGGCGCGCTCGCTGGTTTGCCGCCGTGCGATCGTGGCGCTTGCGCTCATCCGGGCCAGCACACCCCCGAAAACCGAGCCGGTAGCCCCGGCCAGATCGCGATACTGGGGATAAGAGAAACTGCTGATCATTCCGTCCCCGCGCGTGTGGCCTTCCTGAAGTCCAATGGAGTGCAAGATAACAAGCTGATCGGCATTCGGGACCGGAAGGGAATCCATGACAATGTGCTTCATCACGGTGAAGACCACAGTGTTGGCGCCGATGCCGAGAGCGAGCGAGAGAACTGTGATAACCGCGAACAGCGGTGCTCGACGCAGCGTTCGAAGTGCAATGCGCCCGTCGCGACTAAGTGAATCGATCCAAAGAATCACGTTCGCATCGGCTATGTCTTCAAATTCGCGCGTGAGATTCCCGAGACGACGCCGCGCGGCCAGATTTGCCTCGCTCTCGCTCATCCCGCGAGCAATGTTTGCGCGGGTCCGCTCCTCAAGATGAAAGGCGAGTTCGTCAGCGGCTTCCTCTTGCACTTCTGGTCTACGGAACGTATTGTGAAGCTTGCCGAAAAGTCCCATTGCCGCCTCCGCTATGCGTAACGCAGGACCTTGACGATCGCCGCATTCACCCGCTCCCACTCATGACTTTCCGCTTCCAGCTCTTTCTTGCCTTTCGCGGTCAGCGTGTAAAAGCGCACGCGGCGGTTCGTATCCGAAAGCGCCCACTCGGAGGAGATGAGGCCGTCCTGCTGCATGCGATGCAAAGCCGGATACAGAGAGCCTTCTTCTACCTGGAGCACATCATCCGAAATTTC
>JAOAPP010000183.1 GCA_025462985.1 Bryobacterales bacterium
GGAAAAGCAGTCAGGCAGATGAGAGGCGCGGCTGCGACTGCGGCGAAGCCACCGAGGAAGGAGCCTGCCAGCGCGATGGACGACCACATGAAGTTGTGCGATTTGCGGAAGAAGCCCATGACCGCCACTGCGGCACTCTGGAGGGCGACGCCCACAGGAACTGGAGCGGGGACTTCGCTTTCCGCCGGTGACGGTAAAGAAAAGAACTGAAGGGCGAGCAGCAAATGGTCAACCACGCCCGGAATGGAACTGTCGTACGTGACGACAACGGAGGCGCACCACGAATTGACGCGGAAGGACTGAATGCCCAACCCAGTGAGCACCGGCCCCTTGATCCAGGTGGAGAGATCGCCGCAATCCCGCAGTTCGGATATGCGGAGGCGCACGCGCCCGGGGACGTGATGAATTACTTCAGCCTGCATTCGGTGGAACCTGACCTATTGGCCCTGGACCGCCTTCTGCTCGGTCTCCGGATACGGCAGCGGCGGGTGCAGCGAAATGAAGCTGTTGAACGAGAATATTCCGAGAGAGATCCAGAGGGGAGTAGCAACGTCCGTGCCCAGATAAATGAAGCTAAACACGGCCAGTCCGAGCGGAATCAGAACCTTCAGGTCGACGTTGTTGTCGGTAGCGATTTTCACGACAACATCCAACTGCTTCGTTCCCTGGACCACTGTGCGCGCGAGTTGGGAGTGGGCGGCCAGGAACTTGGCTTCCTGTTCAACGGCTCCCCAGATTTCGCCGGCTTCGCCGACTTGCGGAAGAGCGAGTTGAAAAGCCCCCGTGGAACTTCCGTGCTCCGCGATCTCACTTTCGAACTGCCTGGGATGTCTGGACCGGTAGTGAACAACGAGGCTGCCGGTGGTGGAATTAACGTCTATCTGGCTCACGCCGTCCAATTCGCAAATTCGACCTCTTACTTTTTCGAGGAGGTGGGGATTGTGTTTCCCGCCACCGACGCGGATACGCATGCGACCAGGTACGTGGTGCGCGATATGGGTGGATACAGGCATCTTCCGAAGACGTGCAGCGGCCCTAGACTATGTCCGCGGACGGCGTCGGGGCGGTCGCGTGTCCGTTCGAGGCGGTCCCAGGGGCTGTGGCGTGCTGCTCGGATTTTACTTCGGCCATGATGTCCTGAAATTGCTCGCCGGCCTCTGCGATGGTTTCCCTGGCTCTGTCGGCGACGCCGTAGCCGGCCCGAACGGCGCCCTTGACCAGCGGGCGAAGGCCGCTGCCGATGCGCGGGAGCAGATTCGGCATCAGCATGGCGGCGACTCCCAGAAGCATTCCCGGGATCAGTTCCACTTCGATGAGGGCGGCTGCAACGCCGACGGCGGCGACCGTCAGCGCCTTGTTTCCCAGCGTACTGCCTCCGACGTCCGTGACCGGCGTGGACGCTATCGCCGGCGTTTGAGCAGAAGCGGGCGTACTGGCGGCTACCTCCGCATGTGATTCCGTTTCACGACTTTTCGGCATGATTTCTCGACCTTTTCAAAGATTAGAGCCCAGAATCACTACCACCGTGACAATCGAATTACAATTGTCGCGCTATTTACGTCCGAAGAACAGCGTCTAGGGATGTGTGGGCTCTGAATCCGGACTGAGCATCTATTTTTCCATCGTCTGTGACCTGGCGATTGCGGCAAGCAAGTTCATCGCCGCGGTATTCACGGGCAGCGCAGCGATGCTTTCGGAGGGGATTCACTCCGTCGTCGATTCCTGCAATCGCGTCCTGCTGCTGTGGGGCAAGCGGGCCAGCGGGAAAGCAGCCGACGCCGATCATCCATTCGGCTATGGAATGGAGCTTTATTTCTGGACGTTCGTGGTCACCGTGCTGATCTTCGGTATGGGAGGCGGCGTTTCAATCTACGAAGGCGTGCAGCGGGTGCTGCACGTCAGCCCAATGCAGGACCCCAAGTGGAACTATGCAGTGCTTGCGTTCTCAGCCGTGTTTGAAGGCGCGACGATCAGGGTCGCCATGCGGGAGTTCAGAAAGGCGAACAAACAAGGCGGATTCTGGCGTGCCTTTCGAGTGACCAAAGACCTGACTGTGATGACCGTTCTTCTGGAAAACGCGGCGGCACTGGTCGGGCTCGTCATCGCGTTTGCAGGTATTTTTCTGGGGAACCTGTTGCATATGCCCCGTTTGGATGGCGTCGCCTCCATCCTGGTCGGAGTGACCCTGGCAGCGGTTGCGGTCGTGCTTGCCACGGAAACCAAGGGCCTGCTGATCGGGGAAGGAGCAAGCAAGGAGGTTCTACAGAAGATCAGGCAGATTGCTGAACATGAGGCAGGGGTGGTCCGGGCAGGCGCACCGCTCACGATGTATTTCGGCCCGCAATCGGTTCTGCTGGCGCTGGATGTCGAATTCGACAGGCGGCTGTCGGCAACCGAAGTGACTTCCGTGGTGGATCGGCTCGAGAAGAGTATTCGGAATCAGTATCCGAAAATTCAGCGGATATTCATCGAAGCCGAATCTCTCAGCAAAGCCGGACAAGAGCGGTAATGGCCAGCGAGCAGGTGTGGTCTGGCACCTTTACGTGTGTTCAGCCGGCGCGCAGCGCGACGTCAAATGGCGAGATCTCAGGAGAACCGAGGATGTCTGAACCACGTACCCAAACAGTGTCCGGCGTCATGCCGGCGATCGATCGCGACGGGCGGAACCTATTACTCAATTGGGAGGCCAGGGCGTCGGAGCAGGACGGTAAAGAAACTGTGCATGTTCACGCCTGGGCCACGGACGAGGATAACAATCCGGTCCAGGTGTACCAGTTCTATGGAGCAATCATTTCGCCGCAACTTGGGGACCATGGCCAGTTCAGATCGCGTTCCAACATATCGGACTATGAGGCGGATGTCGCAACCTTTGACGTTCCGGAGGCGACCGACGTCGGCCTGCAGGTAGGAATGATGCTTTCTGAAGAGCATAGCCGGGACCAAGCCATCACGGATTTCGGAAACATCAACTTCCCGTCTGCCGCCGCTGCATAAGGGCCGAAACGAACCGCGAAAGTCAAAGCTGTGGTTCTGAGATACTCTTTAAGCGAGGCGGGCCTGATGAATTCCCTAAGCTTCTGTTCCTGTTTGCGCAGTCGCAGAATCCTGTTTGCCGCACTAGTTGCGGCAGCCAGCAGTGCAGTTGCGCAGCAGCGGAGCGGAGTGCCTGCTCGTACAACGCCGGAGGACTACGCGGTCCATGTGAGCGCCGGTGGGCGAACCTATGCAGCTTCGGCTCTGACGGCCGACCAGGTGAAGCATCTCTTTGCCTACGACATCAGCAAAAGCTACGTGGTTTTCGAGGTCGGGTGCTATCCCACTGGCGGGGCCCCTATGGATATTCACCCGGATTCATTTGTGGCGCACACTCGGGACGACAAGGATATTGTGCGTCCGGTGGATGCGATCACTGTCGCTGCGCAAATAGAACAGAAGAACACGCAACGAGTGCCGACCGCGACGTCCCAGGTTTACACAGAGGCGAACATTGGCTACGAAACGGGCACGGACCCCTACTCGGGACGGCGCGTGCATGGAGTTTATGGGGGCGGAGGGGTAGGTGTGGGTCGCGAGATTGGGTCACAATCTCCCGCTCCGAGAAACTGGCCGCCGGATACCGAAGCTCTGGAGCACCAGTTGACGGACCGGGCGCTTCCGGAGGGCCAATTCGATCATCCGATTGCCGGGTACTTGTATTTCCCGAACGCGCTTCTTAAGAAGAAGGGCAAAGGCGTATACGAATTGAAGTATGCCGGGAATGCCGCTGACTCTGCCGAATTAGCCGTTCCCGCTCGCCGGTAGCGACTTCGTGCTCGGCAGCCGGGTTAACGGGCACCTACATCGTTGAGGATTTCCCGAATCATCAGCGCCTGCTCGC
>JAOAPP010000184.1 GCA_025462985.1 Bryobacterales bacterium
GAACACTTCTCCACAGTCACTATCACGAATCGTCAGTGCGAACTGGGCGGCCAGATCCCTGCGCGTGTTGATATTTTGCGCCGGCAGCACTGGTTGGCCGCGTCACAGCTGCTTACGGCCGACCCGAACTCCCCGCTACGCGACACCCGCGGCGGAGCAGCCATCTTCTACGCCGAAAGCTGGGCCGTGGTCGACATGCTTACGTCCTCGCCAGACTATGCACCCCATTTTCGTGACCTGATGGGCATCCTCAATTCGGAGAACATCAGCTCGCAGCAGGCGCTCGCAACGGCATATAACAAGTCGCCCGATCTCGTCCTGGCCGATGCGCAAAATTGGACCAGTCACGCCCGCTCAGCCAGGCGAACGCTTCCGTCCCTTGCTCCAGAGACAGTCCGCATGGAACTGAATCAGGTATCACAATCGGAGGCGCGCGCCATTGTCGCAGACCTGCTGTTCGCCAATGGAGAGTGGGATCGCGCGGAACAGATCTATCAGGATCTCCTGCATGCATCCCCGGACAATCCGGAAATCCTCGCTTCTTTAGGTACAGTCGCCCTCCGTAAGGCGAATCGTCAGGGAGCGATTGAGTACTGGCGCAAAGCCCTGGATCATGGTTTGACAGATGCCGTCCTGTGTTACCGCTACGCTCTGCTGGCCGACGAAATGGAGTTGCCTCCGAAGGAAATCGAGCGCGCTCTCCAACAAGCCGTCACGATCCGGCAGGACTTCGACGATGCACGCTACAAATTAGCGCTTCTCGAAAGCAACGCCGGTGAGTACGACGCTGCTGTCAACCAATTGCAATCAATGTCGGCGCCGCGCCCCGAACGCGCGTATGGGTATTGGACTGCCCTGGCCAATGCGCTGTCGGAGCTTGGCAAACGGAACGAAGCCGACGCCGCTGCAAAGCAGGCCCTGCGCTTTGCCAAAACTTCGGATGAGCGTGCCCGGGCTGCTGAGCTTTCCTGGGTCGCCAACACTGATCTTGCCGTCCGTTTCGCAAAAAGCGCCGATGGAAAGCCGCAGTTGGTCACAACGCGAGTGCCGCACGGAGCCGCTGACTTCAACCCATTTGTCGAGGCAGACGACCACATCCAGGTGGCAACAGGACGCCTTCGGGAAGTGCAGTGCAGCGAAGGCAAACTCACCGGCTTCCTAGTGGAAAGCAAGGCAGGAATCCTTTCACTTGCGGTTCCGGATCCCCTCCACGTGCTCATGCGAAACGGTCCATCCCAATTCACTTGTGGTCCGCAAACGACCGGCAACGTCACGGTCGAGTACGCGGCATCGGCGAAGTCGAACACCGGCGGTCTGCTGCGCGGGATGGATTTTCGGGTACAGTGAATCTCCCTCAGGGATTGTCGAACTCCGCCCAGACAACTGTGTGGTCGGACGCTCCGGCCGCCCTGCGTGGTTCGAGATCGACCTCGACGGTCCGGCACAGGCTCGTTAAAGGCGCAGTCGCCAGGATGTGATCAATGCGCCAGCCCCAGTTGTGGTCAAACGCCTTCCGATAATAGTCCCAATACGTGTACTGCACCCGGTCCGGATGAAGCTGCCGGAACACGTCGATGAATCCCCAGTTGCACGTCTCCTTGAATACATTGCGGGCGTCAATGTGAAAGTCCACGTCGTTCACTCGCCGGTCAGGATGGTAGACGTCAATCGGCTCAGGCGCAACATTCAAGTCCCCAAGCCAGATTGCCGGTTTGGCGCGATCGAGATGCGTTTCGAAATAGCGCTTCAGATGCTTGAACCAAAGCAGTTTTGCAACGTATTTATCCGACGTGATCGATTGTCCCTGCGGAACGTACGTATTGATAATGGGGATGCCGTCCACCACGACTTGAAGGATTCGCACGTCCTCACTGTCCCCCTCACTATTCAGCCCGTGAAGTACGCGTTCAGGCTTCTCCCGCGTCAGCGTGGCGACTCCGTTGTACGACTTCATCCCGCGGAACGAGGGCCAGTAACCCGCGCCTTGGATCTCCTCGACAGGAAACTCGGAATCCTGCACTTTCGTCTCCTGCAGGCACATCACATCGGGCTTATGCTGCTCCAGCCAGTTGAGTACGATCGGAAGCCGCCTCCGCAGTGAATTGACGTTGAATGTTGCGACCTTCATGAATAATCTCAAGAGTAGCCCTTGCTGTCTGCCGACGCGAAAGGTCCAGAGCTTGCCCGAACGAAGGTCCGCCTCTATGTATCCTCGATCGAATCGCCCGACGCTGAGGTTTGCCAGCAGGAGGATCCGACACACAAGCCGTTCGCAAGTGGGCTTCGTCGTTTCCCGCGAGGGCTAAATCGTTTTGACGCTCAGGAGTGAACAATGGGATCCTGTTGGCGTTCGCGCCTTTCATCGTGTTCGTTGCTGGTGAAAGGCTTCGTTCGGCATACGCCTGCGGGTAGACACGGGACTGCTGCTTATCGTGCTCGCATGCCCGAAAAGGCACTGTCATTCAGGACCACTGAAGAAACCTGCGGCTCAAAGGTCACGTGCGTTCAACCTGTGTACCGCAAGTCCCAGCGCTACACATGTATACAGCGCTGCATACACGATCATCGAAGAACTCGGCACCGATGCACCGCTGAACGGCGACACATTGATCGCTGTGGCCAGCGGAGACTGCATCTCGAATGCAGCTCTGCGCCACAGCGCCTCGCTCGGCATAACCAGGCTGGCAGCAACTCCCGCCAGCACCGCTTTCGGCGTGTCGGTCAAGCTGCCTGCCTGCTCAATCCAGCCCCCGAGGAATGCCAAACCGTGAAGTCCGAGCACCAGCACACCGGTGGTCAAAGTTGAAAACGAGACGCTAAGGCACAGCGTAGTGGAAAGCAGCAGCATGCTCTCCATCCACATCAAAGCGAAAGCAACTGGAAGATGACGCGCCGATGTGCCAAGCATGCCAGCGGAAACCAAGTTCACCCCGGCAATCATCACCAGGGCATACGCCGTAAGCATGCCGCAAAAACCGAGCCATTTGCCGGTCATCAGCTGCCAGCGATCGATCGGCTTCATTGCGATCGCCTGTACAGTGCCGGACGCGATCTCACCGGAGATGGTATCGACAGAGGTCAGCACCGTCATCGCAACGATCAGGAAGTTGATCGCATACATGCCTACCATCTGCATCGCACTGAAAATCTGCCTTTGAAGAAAGAGAGGCACATGGCGTTCCTGAAACCCTGCTGCCTGAAAATGAACCGCCGTCGCAAACAGAATGAGAAACGCCGCACCCGCTGCCAGGGCCATGCCAAGCAGTTTCTTTCTTACGGCTTCTTGGAACGTAATGCGAGCGATGATCCAGATTCCCGTCATAATCCTTCATCCCCGCTTACGATCTCCAGGAACCGGTCCTCCAACGTAATGCGCTGAGGTGTGAACTCGTATACTTCGACGCCGTGCTCGACCAGATACTGAACCACGCGCGGTGCGAACTCCGCGGCGTGGAGCCTCATGCTCAGATACGAACCTTTTAGGCGCACTTCCGTGCCCCAAGCTTCCAACTCGTGCAGCGCATTTTCAGCGAGACGCCCGACACGCGCCACCACGTTGCGATAGCTACGCTCGAACTCCTTGACCTCGCGTATCTCGATCACTGTTCCAGCGCGGATGAAGGCTACACGATCGCAGGTCACCTCCACTTCGCTCAGCAAATGTGAATTCAGAAAGACCGTCGCTCCGCGTTCTTTCTGCCTCCGGATGATATCGCGAACCAGCCGCCGCCCGACCGGATCCAGGCCCGATGTCGGTTCGTCCAGGATGATCAAGTCGGGCTGATGGATGAGCGCCTGCGCCAGTCCGATTCGCTGCAACATGCCCTTGGAATAATCCCGCAACTGCTTGCCCGCATGGGGCGTCAGACCTACCGTATCGAGCATCCGCGGTATTCTTCTCGCGAGCTCGTCGCCCCGCAAGCCGCAAAGTTGTCCATGCACGCGCAGCAGTTCTTCTGATGTGAGCCAGTCGTAAAACCGGAAATGCTCCGGAAGAAAGCCCACTCGGCGTCTCGCCTCACGGTCTCCGATAGGCTTGCCAAGCAAACGCGCTGAGCCAAGAGTGGGCTTTACCAGCCCCAGAAGCATCTTCACGGACGTACTCTTCCCAGCGCCGTTCGGCCCCAGGAACCCAAACACCTCTCCGCGACGGACGTCCAGCGTCAGACCACGCACCGCGACCTTGTCGCGGAAGACCTTTCGCAAGCTTTTGGTGGAAATGGCAAGATCTGCCGGATCGATGCCGCCGGCTGCAGCGGTCGCGTCTTGCGTTTGTGCCGCCGAAATTAGGCTCTGCACATCAGGAGCCCAGACTCACCACTGCCGCCAATCCTTGGCTGGGGCTGCCGTGACCCGCCAGGGAATGCACGATTCCGTCCTTCACCCAAATGATTGCGTAGCTTCCGCGGAACGTTCCCGTCGGAGCGAACTCGATCGATGTGCCATTGACGCCGTCCACTCCGACCGTCCGGTAGGTGGCTTTGTCCTGCGGCACGGGAATGACCAGCGTTGACGACCAATCAACCGTTTGAGCAAAGCTTTT
>JAOAPP010000234.1 GCA_025462985.1 Bryobacterales bacterium
ACGTCCGGGGACCTCCTGAACTTCCCGCTCGATCTGGCCGCGCATCTCGTCGTTGATCGCACGTGCGGCTGCCCAGAAGTCTCTGTCGCGCCCGCGTCCTGTGCGTACCTTGAAATTTCCGCCGCCGTAGAACAACATGTCATCCTTCAGCCCCGGAAGCCGCCCTCGTCTCAAATCGATTGGACATGTGATCCACCGTGGGGAACGCTTACCGAAGACGGCGAATAGCGCCCGGTCTAACGCAACCAGAAAGGCAGAGTGTACCGAGACGCCTTCGGTCTTACAGCGCTGCCGCAACGAGTCCGAGAAGCTCCGGCTCGCCCTCCACTCCGCCAAGTGTTCCTTGTTCTGCGGTGCGGGGCGTGAGCTTGGAAGGAGTCGCAGTACCCAGTTCAGCAACCACACAGTCAGCTTGCCGTTCCACGGCTTCGCGGGCGCATAGCCGCCGGAAATGTCCTGCGTCGTGATCGCTTGGTAGGGTATCAGTTCCTCGCTGGAGTGCAGCGCCCGCAACGTCTCCTTCACGACGATCAAGATACTCATCAGATCGCAGATACGGTGTGAGGTTGTGAACAGGAGATCGGTTTCCAGCTCCGACCGGAGCCACACGACTCGCAATTGAGGCTCATCGAACGCGAAGTCACTATTCAGCTCAGCTTCGCGCTCACGGCGGTAATCGTCTTCAGCCGTTCGTCGCACGATTCGCAGCGGGATCTCCGGCGCACTGTCCGCTTCGTAGTACAAACCATCCGGTTCGTCGCGGATTAGCGCTCGTAACGCGGGGTGCTTGCGCTGCATTCGATCTAAAGCCGAGCGGAGTTGTTCCGGACTCACGCTACCCTCCAGTCTCACAAAACAGGCGATGTTGAAGTCGGCAATGTGCTCTAAGTGGGACAGCTTGCGTCTGCTCATCTCTATTCCGCCACCGCTGCGAGTGTGCGAGAACCATCACCGGGGGAGGCATCCGCCGCTTGAAGATGGTCCTGCAACAAGGCCAGAAACTCGCGCTTAAAGGCGCTCGCCTGGTTCCGGCTCATACACTTCTCATCCGCCACACAATAGAAGCGCATCTCACCGTCAAGCGTGTAAGTCACCAGGCACAGCGCCCTGAAGTTGAGGGAGTGCATGTACAAACGCAGGTCCTTCACCCGGAACGGGGCATCGCTGTCGCTGATCACAATATTCCCGAGATTGGAGAACGCGAACCGGTTCCAACTGCCGTTCATTTTCAATGCGTCACCCAGCCGTACGATCGACTGGATCTGACCACTCTTCAATGGGCACAGCATCTCTGCGAAGTGAAAGCGGCCGGGAATGTCCACCAACTCCTGTTCGACTTTCTTCCGGATCTCGTCGTTAAGGGCGCGTGCTCGTGCCCAGAACTCCATGTCCGGTGACTGTCTGGTCTGCACTTTGAAATTGCCGCCGCCAAAGAACAACATGTCGTCCTT
This sequence comes from Bryobacterales bacterium, assembly GCA_025462985.1. GTDB lineage: Bacteria > Acidobacteriota > Terriglobia > Bryobacterales > Bryobacteraceae > Bog-105. Next base: position 1,452 of record JAOAPP010000234.1, read on the forward strand.
TAGGGCGGGGAAGCGCCCTCGCCGAATGTCCACCGGATTCTCGATCCACTTCGGCAACTTCTCCCCGAAAACTGCGGCCAGAGCCCGGTCGAGCGCCACGAGGAAGACGGCGTGCACAGACACCCCCTCTGCCTTGCAGCGCTGCCTCAGCAGGTTCGATACTGTCCGGTCGGCGCTCCATTCCAGGAAGTGCTCCTTGTTCTCCGGCGTGCGGCGGGAAGTCGGGATCGCTCGCAACAGTCCGTTCAGGAGAAACGCCGTCAGCTTGCGCTTTCTTGCCTGCGGAGGTTGAAAATCCCCGATGATGTCTCGTCTCGTGATGGGCTCGTAGGGAATCAGTTCGTCGTTGGCGTAGAGCGAACGCAAGACCTCCTTCACGATGATCAGCATGCTCGCGCCGTCACAGATGCGGTGCGACGTCGAAAACAGCAGATCGCTCTCCAACTCCGACTGCAGCCAGACTGCACGGAGCAGTGGCTGGCCATGTGCAAAGGCTGTATTCAGCTCCCTTTCGCATTCGCGCCGGTAGTCATCCTCAGCGAAGCGCTGCACGATCCGCAGTGGAATCTCAGGCGCACAGTCCGCCTCATAGTAGAGGCCGCCCCGTTCCTCACGAATTAGAGCGCGCAGTGCGGGATGTTTGTGCTGCACACGCGCAAGAGCCAACTGCAACCGCTCGATACTGAAATGGCCTTCCAGCCTGAGGAAGTAAACGATATTGCCTTCTACAATATGCTCTATATGGGATAGCTTGCGTTTCATTCGCACCCCGCCGCCGACGAACTGCCGCCTAGGACTGCTTGCTTGCGCTCTGTCCCTCGACAAAAGGCTCGAATGCGTGGATGCCTGTTCTCAAATGTGCCAAGTCTCCCGAATAGCCCGTCCAGATATCCGCACGCGATACCACTGAGCTTCTTCACCTTCTGTGAGTCGAACAGAAGCACCGCGAATGCCTGCTGCAGGACCATCAGAGCGCTCAACCAATGCAGCCCTGAACAGGCCCGATATAACCGCAGACAATGCACCGCATTGCGTGCGATGTAGTAGCGCCGCCAAGCCGCATGGTTTGTGGTGAACAGCTTGCCGTGTCGCTGAATGTGGCCGTTATTTTGACGCAAGGTCACCGCGGCGTTCATGTACACCGGTACGTTGTGCGTCCTTGCGCGCAGGCAATACTCGACGTCGATGTATTCAATGAAGTAGTCTTCCCGAAAGGCCCCCAATTTCCGGTAGGCTGCCGCCGAGATCGCCGCCCCGGACGAGATAACGCACAGCGTAGGGAAGAGTCCCTCACTTTGTTCATCGATGCGGACGGACTTCGGGAATCGTTTGCCGGGTGTGATCACCGGCATGTACTTCTCCAGTTTGATCTCGTAAATCTTCGGGCCGATCAGGAACGTGTCGCTGCCGATCCCATTGGCGGCTTGCATCATTTTTGAGAAGAACGAATCCTCGATTTCGGAGTCTTGGTCCAGCAGGAAAATGACGTCACACTCCTGAGCCAAGAGCCTTCGGGCGCCTCTGTTATACGCACCCGCGAGCCCACCCTCGTTGCTATTGAAAATCACCTGGATCCCACCGTTGTAAAGACAGTTGTGCAGGCGCACGTCTGCTTCCGGCGAGTTGTCGACGGCGATCACGTTCGGGCACACGGTGCGTGCCTTGACCAGATTACGGACGAACTCCTCCGTCGGCTGGTACAGCACAAAGATCAGACCAAACGTTTTCATGCGGTCCCTGCGTGCCTGGCCGATGCGTCTTCCTTATGCTGTACTTCGTCCTCCCGCGGAAGCCCCAGGCATGCGTGCAACGTGTCCATTGCCCGCTCTTTGATCATCAGGGCCTCTGCGCGCGGCAGGGATCGCTCGTCGGAAACAATCGCAAACTCCGTTTCGCCGGCGAAACTGGAGATGACCACGGTGTTGGCCGGAGTGGGCGATACCATCACCAGCGGACTGTAAACCTTCTCCAATCGAAAGCTCCGGTACTGTTGCGGCATATTCACTCGTCCCATGTTGGAGAATGTCAGGGGGCGCACGGCGGGCGGGCGTTCGAAAAAGTCCACGATGCCGCTGTATTTGTCGTGCAAACGCTCGAAACCGGCCAGATTTCCATAAAGGTTCGCTCCGAGACGATCGATTCGGCGCATCAGGTCCGCTTTGATTGCTCGCGCCCTGGCCCAGAAGCTGTCGATCGACATATCCGCTGGCCGGGGCAAATTCTTTGTAAGCAGTGCAACCCCCGGCGCGAGTCCAAACAATGCGTCGCTTTCCATCTGCGGCAGAAACTTGCGCGCATCCACCATCGCGTTGACCTTATTCAGTCCCCCCGTCCCGCGCACATCCCGGAACGCCTGCATGAAGCACAGGCTGGCTGCGGCTAGCACGGTGACGTTCTCCGACCTGCAGCGCTCGGTTAACGAAACCGCACTTTGCGCCGCCAGGTTCCATCGGTGGAAGTACATCTGCTCGGTCGGGATGCGCGGGTGTGCGGAATCGCCGCCACCGAGCCCTTTTAAACGAAGGGTCAGCCGCAACATGCGTTCCCTCCAGCGCAGCCGCCGCTGGAATCTCCGGCTCTCAAGGACCGCGGCTGGAATGATGTCCTCAATCCTTCCAAGCGCACCGTAAGCCCCAATGTCCTTCTCTGGCTCGTCATAGGCGCTCAGGAGGTCACGCACAAGCGCAATGCCCGCCTGGCCGTCGCAAATACAATGATGAGCGGCCAGCACCAATTCGCTGACCCCGCGGCCGTGCACCCAGACCAGCCTCACCAAAGGCTCGCGTTCCCCTTCAAATGGCATCGCC
>JAOAPP010000255.1 GCA_025462985.1 Bryobacterales bacterium
AGCGCATATACAACTGCATGCCCACGCGGATGTTCGGCGCGAAAACTGGATGCCAGCAGTCTCGCGTTCGCATCATTCTGGTCGGTGTTGTCACCATCCGAAAGAGCGAAGACAACATCGTTCACCACCACAGGGGGAGCGGGAACCGCCATGTCAGCCGACTGCCACATAGGCCTCAACTCGGGCTTTGTATCCGGCCCGGTCACCTGGAAAGCCATGATGCTGCCCGACTGCGCATCGCCATTTGTTCGTTTAAACTTGGTCTGTTCTGTCTTCGGCCCCCAGGCAGGCGCATACAACCAGCGCTTGCCCTTCTTGTCCAGGCGGGTCGCAAACGCACCCCAGAAACCCTTCGCGTAATAAGACGCCGAATCGTTTGCCAGCACCGGACTCGCGTACAGCGGAGTCATGTGATCGTCGCCGCCCATGCACTTGGCATCCAGCAGCCAGATCACGCCCAACTTTCCGCTCGCAGCGACCAGTTCCTTCTTGCCGTAGGGAAACACGATCGGGCTGGTGTTTCCCATGTCCAGATCTTTCTTGGCAATCCAGGCATAGTTCTTGGGCGTAAAGTAGTCTTTCAATTGCAGCGTCGAACCATTCACCGCCAGGATCGTGTTCGGATACTGGCTGCTCTTGGGATCGAAGATGCCGTCGCCCGTACCCGCAAACACCGTGCCTTCCTCGTCGATCGCCACGCCCGCCCGGCCCCAGATGCCGGCTCCGTACGTATGCATCGCCTGAAACTGTCGGGATGCTCCGCCGCCCTCAGCGTTGATGGCATAGATCGCAGAGCGGACCTTGTTGCATGCTTGCGAGGTCGGAGTGTAGATTACGCCTTTGAAAAGATTCAGGCTCCAGGTCTTTGCAAACGGAGGTACAAACTCGCGTGGAGGCTGCAAATCCTCACCCGTCTGCAATCTCATCGAGTACAGCCGCCCGTCGCTGGCGAGAGCGTGGACAACCTGTTTCTCCGCGTCGATGACGGGAGTCGCGGTCAGAGCGTTTGGACACAACCAATCCGCCTTAGGAAGGGTATTTGGGAGAGCTTCTAAATGGCGGTGCCAGATCACCGCTCCACTGCTCGCATCGAGAGCATAGAGCTCATCGTTCGATCCGGCAACCACCGCGTACTTCCCGCTCACAACCGGCACCGTCAGTGAATTCAGCTCCTTGCTGACGTTCTCCAGCTTTGACTTCCAACGCAGCTTCAGCTTCGATGCCGAGTGCTTATCGAGTCCGCTGTCGCGGTCGATGAAAAAGCTGCGCGATGAGTCTCCGCCGTACTGAGTCCAGTCCGCTGCCGTGAGGGCCAGCGGCGCAGAGATCAAAGCGGCCGCCAAAAGAACACGGGCAAACATCACCTGCTCCTGTTCTGGCTGGGAGGCAACGCAAACGCAACGTAGCTGCCGCCGCTGTGCGTTTCCCCGCGCCTGCCGCCCCCCGCAGCAATCACTACAAATTCACGGCCATTTACTTCGTAGACTGCAGGCGTTGCATTGCCGCCCGACGGCAGTTCGGTTTCCCAAAGCAGTTTGCCCGTCCGGCTGTCGAAGACGTGAAACTTCTTGTCATGATCGGTGGCTCCGATGAACAGGAGACCGCCCGCCGTCACCACACCGCCCCCATAGTTCTCCGACCCCGTATTACGAATTCCCTTGGCTACTAGTTCCGGAAACTCGCCAAACGGCTGCTTCCACACGTACTGCAGCGTGTCCAGGTTGATAGCGCTGAGAGTTCCCCAAGGCGGGCCCACCGCCGGATAGCCTTGCGGATCGAGGAACTGATTGTATCCATCGATGCCATATTTCAGGCCGGCATACGACAGTTTCTTCTGGTGTTCGGCGCCGTCCAGGGAAACGTCTTTGCCGGTCGTGACGTAATCCACAATGGCTTTGACAAAGTCGTCACCAAGCCGGCCGAAGCCGGGCATTCTGCCGCCGCCGTTCACGACCTTGGCCTTGACTTGGTCGCGAGACAATCGGGAACTCACGTCCACCAGCGAAGGAAACTCCGGCGGACTCCCCTTCATATCGAGCCGGTGGCAACCTGAACAGTTCTGCCGATACAACGTGGATCCGGTCATCGCCTCGGTCCCCACCACGCGCGGCACAAGCCGCAAAATCCACGGCATCTCATTCGCGTTGATGTAGAGAATGTGGCTCTTCGGATCGAAGGCTGCCCCGCCCCACTCGCCGCCGCCGTCGAAGCCGGGGAACATCACCGTGCCCTTCAGGCTGGGAGGTGTAAATTGCGGGCCGCTGATAACGCTCTGAAACTGCCGCAGCACGGCAGCATGGGCTTCGGGCGTTCGGTTCGTCAAATTCTCTTCTGTCAGTTGCTGCCGTGCAAAGGGCTTCGGCGCCGTAGGAAGCACCTGCGTCGGCGAAGTGACCTCGCCATCTACCTCGCTCTTAGGAACCTGTCGAGTCTCGAGCGGAACCAGCGGCTTGCCAGTTTCTTCGTCAAACATCCAGACAAAACCGTTCTTCGTAATCTGCGCAACGGCATCCACCATGCGACCGCCGCGCTTGATCTGAACGAGAGTCGGCGCGGCGGGAAGGTCCCGGTCCCAGATGTCATGCTTGACGAATTGGTAATGCCACACCCGCTTGCCCGTTTTTGCATCCAGGGCAAGCAGGCAATTGGCGAACAGATTGTCTCCGACCCGGTTTGCCCCATAGAAATCGAAGGCAGCCGACCCGGTCGGAACGAACACAAGGCCGCGCTTTGCATCAAGGGTGAGTCCCGCCCACGAGTTGGCGCCTCCGATACTCTTCCATGCGTCCTTCGGCCAGGTCTCTGATCCCAACTCCCCCGGCAATGGGATCGTGTGAAAGATCCAGCACATCTTTCCGGTGTGAACATCGAACGCCCGTATGTGCCCCGGAGCAGCCGGCAGGTCTTCCGCCGCCAGCGTGCCCTGGATCAGCATGTCCTTGTAAACGACGCCAGGACTGGTGGCCTGCACTGTCAGATCTTTCGCCTCTTCGCCCAAGCCCTCGTGCAGATCGAGCCGGCCATTCTCCCCGAACTCGCTCACTGGTTGTCCAGTCTTGGCGCTGATCGCGTAGATATAACTGTCGATTCCCACAAATATTCGGCGCTGGTCGCCATCGCCCCAGTAGGTCAGCCCGCGGTTGCGCTGCTTTCCCTTCACCTGCTGGCCCTTGTGTGCGTCGAAATCCCACAACATCTTTCCGGTCGCGGCATCGAGAGCAACGACCCGCAGCCGTGGAGTGGTTGCATAGATCACGCCGTCAAGGACCAGCGGATTGCATTCCATCTCCGACCCGTCGAACTCGTCTCCAGAGTCGAACTGCCAGGCTTTCTGCAGCTTCGCCGCGTTCTTCCGGTTAATCTGCAACAGTGTCGAGTAGTGCGTACCCTCGACGCCGCTCGTCGCCGGCCAATCCTTGGAAGCGTACTGTCTCGACTCCGCGGCGTGCAGAGCGACTGTGACCCCAAGCAGCAGTAATGTTGTCTGAATTTTCATTGATGTTATGGCTTGAGCTCCAGATCGGAAGGCTTCACTCCAGCCGTATAGACTTCGGACAGAAATGAATGCGGGTCGTACGTACCAACGAATGCGACATCGGCTTTGGCCGGAGTCTTAGCCTCCAACCCCGTAACCCAATAAGTCGCGTTCACCAGCAGCCGTCGGACAGCATCGTTTTCGATGTCATCCGCTGAACCGATGGTGGAAGTAAATATCCTGGCAGCTTTCCCGGAAGTCCCTGTGTAACTGTTGGTCCAGGCGATCGGCATCATCGGATCATTCACTTTTCCGGGAACGGCCGTACTATCCGGCCCAACCCAGGAAAGCACTTGACCCAGTACCAGCGCCTCACAGGTCTTTGGAAGCGGCAGTCGAACTTCGTACGTATCGGTCGGCCCCCAGATCTCTCCGTCTTTGATGCCTCTCAGAATCGGACTGCTCGCCGCACCTGGTGCGAATATCCCGCGAGTGCTCTGCGATCCATGGCCGCCATGATGCGCCACCCAGGTCTCGCCCAAAACCCGCCGCCCGAAACCGCCTTCCCATCCGGGAATCGTGCTGTCCCAGGACCACTTTTCATAAGTCTTGCTGGTCTTGAAAGCGAACGGATGCGTGCCGGTCCGTATCGCCAGAACGGGGCGTCCCGACTCGAAGTAGTCCACGAAGTATTTCATCTCTTCATCCGGGAGATCGCGCCACCGGAGAAATATCACAAGCAAATCGGCTGTCTTTAATGCTTCGAGGCCTGGGAGATTGCGCTTTTCCCGCGGATCGATTGTGCCATCGTCTGGGTTGATCGGAAACAGAACCGTGCACGTGAAACCGTGGCGGACGGCCAGAATCTTCGCCAATGCCGGAAGCGCTTCCTCCGAGTGGTACTCCGCGTCGTCGCCGGCCACCAGCACGATGTGCTTCCCCTTGCCAGCGCCACCCTGGCCTTCGTAAGTGACACCCGAAGCGTTGGTGCTAGTTACACACAGCGTCAGGAGTGCGAATAAAGTCGTACAAACGGAGAACGACATCTTACAAGGACCCACAGGGAGCGTCACTAATGTTTACTGTTAAACCGGGATGAATGTCAAGGAATAAATTCATGAACGCGATTTACAGCATCATCTGGTCTTCCTTGCGAATTGGGCGGCAGGTGCTTCGCTTGACTAATTGCGTTGGTACAACTACAGTTGGCCCGGCTTTCTCACGATCCTCAATCTGAGCGATCGCAGCCTTCGCCAGCTGACGCCCAACTTCGGCCATGTCGACGAACACGCTCGTAAGATTCGAACCGCGAGCCCGGCCTCGCTCGTTCTCGAATCCGACCAGGCTCACATCTTTCGGCACCTCACGCCGGTGCTGGCGCAACCCCTCCCGAGCGCCATACGCGAGTTCATCCGACCCGGCCAGGATTGCCGTGATCGGCCATCCCTGTTCCAGAATGTGGACCACCGCCGCTTGGCCGTTTTCAAATTCGTCATCGGACAATGCGATCGTGTGAACGTGGGGATCGAGCCCCATCTCGGCGATGGCCCTCGAGTACCCGCGAAAACGGTTCCTGTGCCACGGACGCGACGCATCGCCGATGTACCAGATATCTTTATGGCCGAGTTGCCCCAAGTAGCAGGTCGCCTCGCAGCATCCGGTCAGATCGTCGTACTCCACAAAATGACGCCGAGCCGAACCCTTAGGCACGTCCATCGTGTGATTAGCCAGCGCGACGTAGTTGAGGCCATGCCGCTCGAAAGTTGCCAGCGTATTCTCGTGGAGTGTGCCGGCCATGATGATGCAGTCTGCGAGGCCGGGCGTTTGCATCACGGGCGGGAGATCGAGACTGGCGGCAGGAGCCGACGGCGCATAACGATGGCGCACAAAGAGCAAGTGGTAGCCGGCCGAAGAACAATACTCTTCCACGCCAAGCAGCAGCAGCGCCTGCGCTGGACTTAACCCGAAATCGTTGAACAGGATCAGTCCGATGATGCCCGCTTTGGTCTGCACAACGCTGCGCGTGCGGGCACTGAGCCGGTAGCCTAGTTTGCGGGCCGCCGTCTCGACGCGTTCCCGCAGATCGAGGTCTACATCTTCGTGCCTGTTGAGCACCCGCGAGACCGTCCCAACCGATACATTCGCCCGGCTGGCGATGTCCTTCATGGTTGGCGAAGAAGAGCGTCGGCGCATCGTCATTTCCCGGCGGTGATGCCAAAGATTGGAACAGATCGGCGCTCTTTGAGGGACTGGTAGCCGGCTTCGATGATCGCCATGGTTTTGAGATTGTCCGCGCCGCTCGTCTGCGGCTCGGTCCCGGTCACTATCGCGTTCATCAGATCGGCCATCGGTCCTCCGAAAGCATCCGGGAACCAGACTTCCTGCCATCGAGGCGTAAACCACGTACCCGCGTGAGAGCTGGTGGTGAAAGTCATAGTACTGGGACAACGGTTCGGGTAATTGGGCCAGCCGATTGTTCCTTCGGCTATCCCCTCTGTCCCTTCTACGCGCCATTTGATGTACGGGTTGAGCGTGTCGCCCTCGGTTCGCGGACCAGTCCAGACGTCATCCCAGGCCGTGGCGCGCAGTCCATCGCCATACTCCAGGATGTAAAGGCAGATCCCGTCCTCGTGCGCGAATTTGGTGCGTGGATCTTTGCGTGCGCTCACAAAGATCGATTCCGGATCGCCGAACAGATAGCGGAAGCAGTCGATGTGATGGATGCTCATATTGAGCAGCGTGAGCCGGTGATAATCTCGCAGCCACGCCTGCCAGTGCGGTACAGCGCGCATCTCGATGGTGGCCAGCACCGGAATCCCTAAATAACCGCGGTCGAGAATCGTTTTCAACGCCCGGATCGACTGGTCGTAACGCATATTCTGGTTTACAACCAACGGCAGTTTACGGCCGGCGCAGACCTCGACGACTCTGCGCGCCTCCTCATAGTTCACGGCCAGCGGCTTCTGAGCCAAAATGCCCTTCAGGTAGGCACCCTGCTCCACCGCTTGTTGCACCATCGCGAGCTGTCGGTCGGGAGGCACCGCGATATCCAGGATTTCGACGGCGGGATCCCGCAGCATTTCGGCTAAGGTGTCGTAAACCTTCGGGATAACTCGAAGATCCGCGACTTCCCGGGCTATCTCCGGGGTGCGCGAGGTGATAGCTGCCACATTGAAACCTGCATCTGCGTATGCCCTCAACTGGACATCACGCATGATGAAGCCTGCTCCCACCGCCCCGATGCCGAAATCTGACCGCGCCGGCTTCGGAAAGAGGTGCTGGAGATTTAAGTCAAGATCCACGAATGCTCCGCTAATGAACTTTGCATTAAACGTTCATGATGTCAACGAGAAGTTTATGATAAGATCGCCTTCGCGCCTGATATGCAGCTTGGACTCATTAGCTCGGCTTGGGTTGGTACACACGTAGACACCGCTCGCGGGATCGAGCTTACGAAGGAAATCGGGTTCGATTCGATCGATATTTTTGCCGATCCGCTGGAGATCACGCCTCCGGAATGGCGGTCCATTCGCGAGACCTGCAAGCTGAATGATCTGCCGGTTGCCTCAGTCGTCTGCTGTGCACTCGGCATCGCAGATTTCAACCGGCCTGTCCGCGATTTCCATATCCATCGGGCGGAACGCTACCTCGATTTTGGCTATGACCTGAGGGCGAAGAACTTGCTGCTCGTGCTGGGCGAGTACATCTGGAACCAGGAAGTAATCGCGCCGGCCGATCAATGGAAATGGTCGGTCGAGTCGGTCCAGGATCTCGGGGGCTACGCGGAAGATCTCGGGCTAGACATCGCCATTGAGCTCGAGCCGTTTCACCTGTCGATTGTCAATACGATCGACAAAATGGACCAGTTTCTGCGGGAGGTTGACAACCCTCGCGTGAAGGCCAACATCGACATTTCGCATCTGCTCCTGGCCAAGAATGATGCCAGCGAAATCGCCAAACTCAGAAGCCGAATCGCTCACGTGCATTTGTCGGATTGCGACGGCAAGAAGCACGGCGATCTTCCGCCGGGGCGCGGCGTGGTCAATTTTCCTCCCTATCTGAAGGCTCTCAATGCTGCCGGCTTCGACGGGACCATCAGCATCGAGCTCGAATATTCACCTGAACCCGACAAAATTGTTGACTGGGTTCGCGAGGCATACACTTCCACCGACAAGCTCATGTCGGAATTAGCAATCCGTAAGTAGTAAGAAAGGAACGCCTATGGCAGCCGGTCCGCTGGGTAAAGATGTTCTGGAGCAGTACGAACGCGACGGGTACGTGGTCGCGAAGCAAATGTTCAGCCGCCAGGAGATCGACCTGCTCCGGCGCGCCGCCAAGGAAGACCGCGAGCTTGATCAGCACTCGTTCGGCAAGGGCGACGGAGAAGGTGGAGTGGTCCGGCTTTCGCTGTGGAACCATCCGGGCGACACCATCTATGGGATGTTTGCGCGCTGCGAGACGGTCGTAAACTCGGCCGAGACGTTGCTTGGCGGCGAGGTCTATCACTACCACTCGAAGATGATCATGAAAGATGCCAAGGTAGGTGGCGCCTGGGCTTGGCATCAGGATTACGGCTACTGGTACCAGAACGGCGTGTTGTTTCCTCTCTTGACCAGTGCGTTCATCGCAGTCGATCCTGCCACGCGGGAGAACGGCTGCATGCAGGTGCTCAGAGGCTCCCATCAACTCGGCCGCATCGAGCATGTGCTCACTGGCGATCAGGCGGGCGCCGATATGGAGCGGGTGAAAGAAGCGGAGAAACGTCTCGAACTAGTCCATGTCGAGATGGAGCCGGGCGAC
>JAOAPP010000268.1 GCA_025462985.1 Bryobacterales bacterium
TGATCCTATGGTCGGTGAACGCCGTGTGCCCTCCATCCTTGGCAGGTCGCCGTGGCATGTGGCAGCCGATGCAGTTCTGGGCCAGGGCCGCATGCGACGGAGAAAGACTGCCGGCATGACAAGTAAGGCAGCGCGCCCGGAAGTATTCCGCCGGTCGCAAGGGCGTCTGGTGCGGGTCGTGACACGTGCCACACCATAGCTTGCCTCGACTGCTTCTGGCGCAAACGCTCAACCTCAACTGCTCGGACTGGCTAATGACCTTGATCGTTTCCTCTGGGCCGTGACGAGCAACGTAGACAGTGTAGCTGTCTTCGAGAACCTGCCCAGGTTGAAAGTCAGTGATGGCCTTGCCAGGATTGGGAATGCGCATCTCGCCGGCCAGGTGACACTGCTCGCAGACACTATCTCGCGCAGTCTCCGACAGTTTGGCGGGGTTGACGATCGAGCCGGGAACCGGCCTCTTAAGATGCGCCTCCGCAGGACCATGGCACCGGTCGCACCCGATTCCGGTTTGCTCGAATGGCGGCGAAAGATAGCTGTTCAGGGTATCTGGAATCGGTCGGGGCTTGTCGGAATGGCAGGACAGACACGCCAGTGTGACGGGTCGGGAGAAATCGGGAGCCGAGCTTTGTTCGTACCCCGGCGCGACATCCCAAGCCTGACGGATCGTGTAATAGGACAGCGGCGACTGGAACAGGTGATCGCCGATCTGAGCCAGGAAACCGAGGGCGTGACTGCCGGATCCAATCTCGTAGGCAACGGGCAAAGTTGCTGATTCGTCGCCTCGTCGAAAGCTCTGCCACACCTCAGAGCCCCGATTTCGAATAATGAAGTTTGTGCCCGAAAAGTCGTGACGAAAAGTGCCTTCCGGCTGTGGGACAACCCGCTTGATCGAGTTCGCCATGGCCGTCCGCTCATACCCTTGCACCTCGTTCGGATGGCAACTCATGCACGGATGAGCGTGGGCCAGAAGTGCCAAGGGAATCAAAAGGGTCGCTAGCGTCGGTCCGAGGTGCAAATGGAGAGAGTAGCAGACGGACAACAGATCTGAGACCGCGAACAAAAAGCCCGGAGCACAAAGGCTCCGGGCATCGAGGTACAGCTAAGCTAAGCGACTGGATCCTAGAACAGGATCGCTATGTGTCCTTGGCCCTGTCGCGGCGTGTTTGCCTGGCTATTGATGACCATTCCAAAGTTCGCGTCGTTGAGATTCGTATTAGGCGAACCAAACACGACCCGATTTAGCAAATTGAAATACTCCATCTCGAGCTTCAGCTTGACGCGTTCACCGAAGGAGAAGTACTTTGCGAGAGCTATGTCTTCGTTATATTGGAACGGGTTGCGCATGCTTGCCACATAGCGTGGTTCATTGCCGATGGCCCATGGTCCCGGATCCTGGAAAGCTGCCTTGTTCAAAACTGGGAGCCCTTTATACACGTTGCTGTAGCTGAACTGCAACGTCTGTCCCGGGACGATGTTCGGCCGGTTGCTTGTTCCGTTCCCGAGCGGGTTGCCCGCAACGGTCACCTGAAGCGGCGTGCCGCTTGCATAAGTGAGGATCGGGCTGATCTGCCAGCCGCCCAGCACCGCGTTGACCACGCCGCCCTTGTTCATGAACGTCCTGCCCTTGCCGAACGGGAGCTCATACGTGGCAGCGATCTTCACAATGTGGGTCTGATCGTTGTTGTCGATTGACCATTCTGCTTTCTGGTTCTCTTTATTCAGCGATCGAGAAGCAAACGATGTAAACCCGGAGCTCGTGTTCGACATCATTTTCGAGAGGTTGTAAGAAACCAGGAAGCTAAGCCCATTGGTATAGCGCTTTTCGACCTGAAGTTGCAGGGCGTTATACAGCGCCGAGCCGTTCATGTCGAAGTTGTTGAAGATATCCGCGTATTGCGGGTAAGGCCGTAAAGCCTGAAGCACGGTGGCTGTCGGGAAATCCGTGAGGAATGTCGGATACGGAAGCGGGATGCCAAGGCTTACTCCTGTCGTCGCATAAGGGTCGCCCAGCTTGCTGCCGTACTGAGTCAGGTATCCCGGGGAAATCTGGTTGATGGGATTTAGCTGGGAAGGCAAGCGGTTCGCGCGGTTTCCGGTGTAGTTCACCGTCATGAACATGCTCGAGGGTAGCTCCCGCTGTATGCCAATGTTCCAAACAGCATCGTAGGGTGTGACACCGTTGAAGTTCGGATCGAAAGCGTTGATGCTCGTGCCGTTGGCAATCGTGGGGCTGAAAGGCGTGGCCCCAGCCAAGGGCAGGATGGTGTTGTCCCAGGAGCCAAAGCCTGGATTGGTAGACCCGGTCGAGTTTCGCTGGAATGACCCGAGAAGCAGGTTCCCGTAGTTCACCGCTACTTTGCTGATTCCGTATTCGTAAGCTCCACCGTTGAGGAAGTTCACTGAGAATCCGCTCTGCAGCACTGTTTTGTTGTTCAACTGGTAAGAGAAGCCGACCCGCGGACTGAAATTCTTCCAGTGAATGGCGGCTCGGTCTGTTACGGCGCATCCCGTGCAATACCCAAACTTGGTTGCCGCTCCAAGAAGGCCGCCGGCGCCCGGATTCGGGATGTTGGCATCGAAATAGACGATGTTGTTATTGGCCTCCTTGAATGGAACCAGAATGTCCCAACGCACGCCGAGATTGACCGTGAGTCGAGGCGTCCACTTGATGTCGTCCTGGATGTAGCTGGAAACCGCCGTGTTACTCAGCTTCAGCTCTTGTGACCCAATACGGTCCGCACTATCCACTGTTCCGAGCAGGAAGCTGGCAAAAGCATTCCCGGTCGTGCCGAGATTCTTCGGGTCCGCCGTCTGGTTATTGCTGAAGTTGAAGTTGCCGGCGCACTGTTGGCATTCATTGTCATCCTGGTACGTCCGCCGAACCTCCCACCCGATGTTGAAGGTGTGCTTGCCGCGGATCCAGAGATAGTTGTTGTCGACCACCATTCCAAGTTTTCGGTTGATGGAGTTCGAATTTGAAGTTCCCAGATTTCCAGGATTGAGCGGTCCGCTGAAGTTGATCCCCGAGACGATGGGAGCTCCGGGCGCCGCACTCAACACCGGCTGGGTACCGGTGCGAACGGGAATCTGGAAGTTCAGTTCTCCCAGCCAGCTCGCTCCGGCCGTCATGACCAGGTGAGGATTGATCGCATACGAGTAGTTCGCGATGAACACGGTACCCAGATCGGGAAAGTAAGTGTAGTTCGCCAGGGGATTGGAAGTCGGCAGATTGTTGCCTTCACCATAGGCGGTTTGCCGATTCCGCCACTCTGCCCAATGGATTGACTGTTTGTCCGTGATGTTGTGATCGATGGTGAAGCCCCAGGGGTTCTGCCGGAATGGAATAGCGCCAATCAGGTTAGGCGAGTTGTTGGAAAAGCCCGGCAGGGTGGGAGTCGGGATAAGCGGCAGGATACCCGAAGTGAGTGGGCTGAAGCAAGCCTTCGGGATGATGTTGCCTCGGAAAGGCGTGCCTGGAGTATTGCCTCCCGCCGTGCAGCTGCCCGGTTGTCCGCTGGCAGGATCGTAGATTGGAATCAGCTTGTTATTGGAGTCGACCAGTCCGCTGAAATCTCCGTTCTTTTCGGCCGCCGTCGGCAGCGAGAAAAAGCCAGTCTGCGTCTGGTTCTGGCGATACCATTCCATGCTGAGGTGGAAGAACGTACGGTTCTTTCCGTTGTAAAGCTTCGGAATGATCACCGGCCCCGCGAAGGTGAAACCGTAGTTATTTTCCCTGTCAATCGGAACGGTCGGATTGTAAGCACCTCGTGCGTCGAAGTAGTTGTTGCGGATGATCTCAAAGCCATCACCATGGAATTGGTTCGTTCCCGAGGCCGTCTGGTAAGTCACCACACCTTGAGCCAGCCCGTATTGGGCGGAGAAGGAAGACCGCAGAACGTTGAAGGAGTTGACCAGTTCGAAAGGCGGGTTCCAGATCGTCTGAAAACCCTGCGTTTCCGATTGCGCCATGGCGATACCGTTGAACACGACTTCGTTCTGGAAATCGACACCGCCGTTGATGCGATGGCTGAAGGAGCTGCCCGTCACGCCGGGCGCCAGGAAAATAAAGCTATCGATCTGCCGGCCGCGGCCACCCGAGATGATGGTCGGCAATTCCTGCACGACCTTGTTTTCGAGCGTCGTATTTAAGCTGGGCGCGCTCGTGTCAAGCGCGATTGCGTTCTCCGCGACCTCGATCGTCTGTTGCGTACTGCCGGGCTGTAGAACCGCGTCAACCGTGGACGACCGTCCGACGTCCACGCCGACGCCTTTATGATCGGAGGACTGGAAACCAGGCAGATCAACCCTTACGGTGTAGGTGCCCGGTATCAAATCCGTGACCGTGTACGTACCAGCGGAGCTGGTTTCCGTGATTTTCGACACCTGTGTGGCATCGTTTGTGACCGTCACCTTTGCATTCGCGACCGTGCCGCCGCTGGCGTCAGTGACTGTTCCATTTATACTGCTCAGAGTTTGAGCGCCTCCCAACTGCGCCAATCCCACCAAGAGCAGCCATGCTGCGATCGCTGCAGTGAGCCATGCCCGTATATCGGTGCGCGCACCGATATACGGCGAACCATTCGTCGTCTTCATTTTAAGATGTGTAGCTAACCCCTTTATTTGTTGGCCAAGCGATGACCATGTGCATGTACCCGAAACCGTGGGTACATCGATAGGAGTATATATCACAGCTATAGAACAAAAACCCTAGGTCGTTGTATTTGGGCGTGAGAGGATCGGAAACTGAACGGCTCAGTGCAGGCTAATGCAAACTCTCAGGCGAGGAATTAGCGGCTGAAAGTTCTGTATATCGTTTCGTTTCCGCTTCCGCCTTGTCCCGTAAACCTCTCTTGCGGTACACCTGCGCCAGCACAAAATGTGTAGGCGCATTGGATGGCGCGAGTTCAATGCTCCGCTCCAACTCGGCTTGGGCGCTTTCTAACTGGTTCAGGTGTAGATAGGCTTTCCCAAGCTCCCGGCGGCCGCGAACCTCCTGTGGAGCAATCCGAACCGCTTCGAGAAGATACGGTACTGCCTCAGCCGGGCGTCCGCTGTCAACTAAAAGCGAACCCATATCGATATATGGTCCGGAGTCCCTCACCACCGCGCCCGCGTCCCACGATATGGCAGTCTGATAAGCCGAGAGCGCCTGGTCCATCTTGCCCAGACCCTGATAAGAAAGCCCGAGGTTGTCTTCCGCTTTAATGTTCTTCGGATCCAGCTTGAGGCACTGCTTAAACACAGCAACAGCCTCCTCAAATCGATTCTCGTTGTATTTGGTGCGAGCTAGGTAGTACAGAGTCTGAAAATTACCCGGATCCCACTCAACTGACTTTGTGAACCACTTGTCGGCATCGGCATAGTCGTTTAGCAGAACATAGTCGCCCGCCACGGCCGCCAGTTCGGGAGCTCCAGGTACGCGATACTTCGCCCCTTCGGTGTATTCGGCCAGGGATGCCTCAGCGCGGCGTTGCTTGAATAGGATGTATCCAAGAAGAAAGTGCGCGTCCGCAGAGTTAATGTGGCTCTGGAGATAGAGCCGCGTGACTTGCTCAGCCTCTGTCAATTTGCCCGACTCTACCAGAGAGCGAGCTTCGGAAAGAGAATCCGCCGTTTGGGCCTGCAGCAGAAAAGGGGCGAGGCAAAAGGCGGTGAGCAATAAACAGCTACGGGTCATCACGCAGGCCCTTTCGAAATCTTTGTACCATAGCGCCACGTCCCGGCCTTTATTTCGGCTCGTCCACGTT
>JAOAPP010000332.1 GCA_025462985.1 Bryobacterales bacterium
TTGCCAGCATGCAACTTCGTGTACCAGTGTCACCGAGGACGCAACAATTCACCACTACGCCCAGCTACCGTTGTCGGCTGTCCACGCCGTTTCACCGAACGAATCACTCCCTTCGAGTCAGTCTCCTGATCTAGAGCCGCCTCCCCCAAAGGCGTAGCACCCACCTCGATCAGCCAGGATCAGAATCACTGATCCTGCGCGCAAGCCGTGTCTCGGCGAGCGCATCAACCAAAGACTTCGACTCAATCATGCCACACAAATACCTGGCCGCGCTTGCGGCCGTGATTTCTCTCATCGCCGTGAGCGGCAGCGTTCTTGACGCCCAGCAAACAATGGCGGGAATGCCCGGCATGCACGGTCACACAACCGAAGGCATGATGATCGGCCCGGCCGGGATCAACATGGAAAGGATGGGATCTGGTACCACCTGGATTCCCGATGCCGTGAGCATGCCGAACCGCCGCAGAATGTTCGGCGACTGGATGCTGATGGCTCATGGTTTTGCATTTGGGCAGTACGACAAACAGAACGGCGAACGAGGCGGCGACCAGTTCGGGTCGTTGAACTGGGGCATGTTGATGGCGACGCACGAGCTCGCCGGAGGCCGCTTTCAGGCGCGCACAATGCTCAGCCTCGACGCACTCGGCGTAACGAATCGCGGATATCCGCTTCTGCTTCAAAGCGGCGAAAGCTTCAATGGGCAGCCGCTTCACGATCGCCAGCATCCGCACGATTTCTGGATGGAGCTCGGCGTTCTCTACCAGCAGCCAATCACCAGGTCCGTGGCATGGAGTCTTTACGCAGCGCCGTCAGGTGAGCCGGCGCTCGGGCCTGTCGCTTTCATGCACCGGCCGTCCGGGATGGATATTCCGAACGCGCCGATCGGTCACCACTGGCAGGATGCCACACACGTGAGCTTTGGAGTCGTCACCGCAGGAATTTTTTCGCACCGGTGGCAGCTGGAGGGATCGGTGTTCAACGGCAGAGAGCCCGACCAGAACCGCTGGGATTTCGATCCGATAAAGCTCGATTCGTACTCTGGCCGTCTCACGCTGAATCCGAGCGCAAGCTGGAGCTTCGCAGGCGGCTACGGTTATCTGAAAAGCCCGGAAGCGCTCAATCCGTCCGAATCTATGCGCCGCATCACTGTTTCTGCACAACGCGGAGTGAGGTTGGGAGCAGACGGCCAGTGGGCGACCGCAGCCATCTGGGGCGCGAACAAACACAGCACCGTATCCGGCTTATCCCACAGTTTTCTTCTGGAAAGCGAAGCGATTCTCGACAGGAGCAGTACGCTTTTCGGCAGAACAGAGTTCGTACAGAAGAGTGCGGAAGATCTTGTTCTAGATCAAACAGTGCGAACCACTGATGGCATTTTGTTGCCGGCGCTTCCGAGCGCGCAGCGATTCAATGTGAGCACTGCACAACTTGGATACATTCGCGAGATCGCACGCACTCATTGGGCTACCGTTGGGCTCGGCGCCGCCGCAACGGTCAATCTCGTGCCGGCGACGCTCGAGCCGTACTACGGCTCGAAGACGCCGTTAGGGACATTCATTTTTCTGAGGCTGCGTCCATTTCACGCGTACAGGAAAGCAACGACTGATATGGGCGGCATGAAGATGTAGGAAGCTCGAACTAGTGAGGTTGGAACACGCGGAGCACCGGATGACCATTGATGTTCTCGAGCGGCACGTAAACGAGATGGGTGCGCGGATCTACCGACACGGTGTGCGCGTGAGCGATTCGCAAAACACCAGTCGGCTTCAACGTCGATGTCTCGAGCCAGAAAGCGGCAAGGGCTCCGGATTCCGCCGCGACGTACAATCGATGAAGTCCGGGGTCCCACGCCAACACATCGGGACCATCTGGAACCTTCAATGTCTGGATCACTTTCATCGATCGCAGGTCGACTACCAGTAGAGAGGCGTTTCCTTCGCACGCGATGAAAGCGAGCCTGTCCGCTTCATCGATCACAAAGCCGTGAGGGTGGTCCGAACCGGCGAGTGCGTAACGTTGAACGACGCGCTCTCTGACCGGATCGATCGCCACGAGCTGATTCATGGTTTGCACGGCAACGAGAACGCAACGGGAGACCGGATCGTATTGAGTGTTGCCGGCTTCGCCGCCGAGCGCGATGATCGACCGCCTTGTAGCGGTTCTTGCGTCGATGACCACATCAGCGCCGCCCGATTCGTCGGAGACAAAGATTTTGTCAGCCCCCGGGGCAAAGGCAATTCCGTCGGGGAAGCGCGCCCCATCGACACGCGAAACAATCTTGAGGGTGCGGTCATCGATGATCGCGACCTGACGGTCTCCGGCCGCCGACACATAAACCTGATGGTGCGACGGGACGGCGAGAACACCCGTGGCCCGATTAAGGCCGCGAATCTCGACAATCACTCTCGAGCTGTTCACGTCGAAGACGATCGTGGTGCCCGCATTCATGTGATTCATGTAGATGCGGGCTGCGCCGGTATCCACGCTTTGATAATCGAAGCGACTGGCCGGGCCCGGAAGCCGGATCTCCCGGACGAGCGTCAGCACTGAGCGAGGCGCGATAACTCTCGAGCGCGCTGGAGAGTGCCAACCCGCGGGAGTTAACGACGAAGATGTCGCGGTACAGGCTGGCGGTGCAGCTTCCGCCGACGCGCTGCATAGAAGGGCAATAGCACAAACGGACGCAACGACGCTGCGGTAAACGATCTCGGCTCCATCAGTCATTTGTCAGAAGCTATTTCCACGGGCGCCGAACGTCCAACTACTTGGAAACCCGCGCTAATTCTTCAATAGCTTTCAACGCTACCGAGGACGGCCGTGCACAGCCACCTGCTCGATGAGACACCCGATTGTTCTTCATGCACTTCTGGGCCGAAGACG
>JAOAPP010000355.1 GCA_025462985.1 Bryobacterales bacterium
TTTACCTTCTGAGCATGCGCACCTATAGAAAAGAGGAGCGCGAAGACCATCGCGCAGGCAATCATGCATCTCTTCATTACTGTTCCTTTCAGATGTCGGATGGGGAAACTGCCACTCCTGGCCAGACGATGCAGCAAAGTGGCGGAGGGCGATATCTCGATTACTGTCCGATCTTCCGATAGTTCGTATTAGTGTTCACAACGTTGATCTGCTTGCCCTGGGCGTCCAGAGTTGTGCGCAAGGGATAGTTGGTCCCATCCGGAAGGCTCGAGAACTCCACCAGCAGGGTCACAGGCTGCTGTGGCGTATCAAGATACGAATGAACCTTCAAGGTGTGGATCTTCTTTGTGGCCTGGTCCACACCGATGGTCATCGAGTCCCCCGGAAGTGCATAGTCTTTGAATACAAGGTCCGCGAGCCCCTCGGATCTGGCGATGGATACTTTCTTGTCCTGAAAGGCTTCCTGCATCTTCTGCGGATTGGGTGGCATGTAAAGGGAAATGACGCCACCCACCTGCTGCATGTAGTCCTTCATCTCCGCCGTCTTCTTCGCGACAATCTTCTGACGGAATCTGCCCCCGCCTCCGGAGGCAGTCGCCTCGGCTGGGGCTCCTATCGGTGCCTTCTGCACCTTGCCGTCGGGACCATAGAAGCAAGTGAATTCTTTGGGGGGCTTCACGTCACCGTTAACCGTGATTCGCGATGTTTCGGTCCAGGTGTACTGGTGAAGCTTCCGCTGGTTCTCCGCGGTGGAGGCTTTGACAGATTCCAGCTTCTCTTGCAGCATGCCCGACGCCATCGGGCCCGACTGGGCAGCAAGCGAGTGAGCGCAAACCAGTGTGACCGAGGGAAGAACGTAGGGAGCGCATAATGCGAGCGCTCCGGCAAAGGTTCTACAAATCTGCTTCATGAGTTTTCTCCCGGTCAATATTGGTTAGATTTCACATCACTGAGGGCTTGCTCATCTGTCGTGGTAATCCAGCCCTGCGCCTTCATCAATCCGGCGATATGCTTTGCCAGGGCCGACCCTGTTCGTGCAGAGTCGCCTTGCGCTGTGCTCTTGTGCGCCGTAGCACCAGTCACGCCGGCCGCAACCGCGGGCGCGGCGCCTGCACCCATCGTGACGGCTGCGCCTGGCTTCTTCCCGCTTTTAGCTACAGTCGTTAGCTCTGAAAAGAGCACGCTGTTGCCGCCGGTCTCCACCGATAGCTTGCAGTCCGTTTCTACGTCGCTTGCTCCCGCACCCACGCCAACCGTACCCCGGCGCAGCCTGTGCCCCTGATCCAGCTTGGTCACGGCGCCGCGCACGGTGAGGGCGTTGCTCGGCGCCTGCATGTCGGGTGTCCCCTTTTCGACTGGGATACCGGACGACTTCAGCTTCTTCTGCAGCCCCTTAAGAAGATCATCCGTGATCTGGTCTTCCACCTGCTGTTCGACATCGTCCTTTGAATTTCCTTTCAAGCGTTGACGGACTCCTGGCAGGCGGTCCGTCTTCACGCTGTCGGGAGCAGTAAAGTCATAAACGATGACTCGATCAGGTTTTTGCAACGGGTTCTGTCCGTCATAGCTTTTCACGGTTGTGACATCCACATGAGCCATCGGGTTCTTCGAGGCGGCGGCGGAGAGCACCACCGTCAGGGCTACCGGCGCACTCCACCTGAGCAGCCGGGATGTTCGGATTGCGTGCATAACGTCTCCTGCGGAACTGTCGATTTTTGTGACCGCTACCTGAGCCCACCGACTTCACAAAGCGAGGCTTGCACCTTCAGCCGCCGTTGCATGCTCCTGCACTGTTTCCCAACGGAGTACCTTGAGATCGAGAACGAAGATCGAATACAGCACGGGAACCATTACCAGCGTGACAAATGTCGCCACGGCAAGGCCGCCTATCTGCGCATAGCAGAGCGGCTGCCACAGGGGCCCGCCGTGCATAGCCAGCGGAAAGAGCGCGAGCACCGTTGCCCCAACAGTGATCAGCACAGGACGCAGACGCATGATCCCCGCGTCCACGACCGCCTCCTCGAAAGGTTCTCCCTTCGCGTGCATCTCTTCAATGAAGTCGAAGAGCACGATAACGTGACTGACGATCACGCCAATGAGGCTTGCGATGCCCAGAAATGCCATAAACCCAAATGGCACATCCATGATCCACAGCGCCGCGATGCCACCGGCCACACCGTAGGGAGCGGCGGCGAAGACTAACAGGGGCTTGATCGCGCTATTGAACTGGAAGAGCAGAGCGAGGAAGATTAGCGCCACCGAGATGGCCAGAACAACAGAAAGTTGGTTGAAGCTCGTCTTCTGCTTGGCGTGCTCGCCGCCAATCTGCATTCCGTAGCCAGGCGGCAGTGAGCGCTCTAACTCTCCCAAGCGAGGCAGTGCGGCCTTCATGATCTCGGAAGGCAGATGACCCGGTGCAGCGAAACAGCGAACTGAAATGGTACGAAAGTGGTCCAGGCGGACGATGCGCTGCGTTTCCATCGTGGTACCCGTAGAGGAGATCTGGGCCAGAGGAATCTTCGTCGATGTCTGTGACGAGTAAACGTAGAGATTCCGGATGTCAGAGAGCTGCGCTCGCTCATCCATTCTCAGTCTGGCGACCACGGGGATGTTCTTGTTCCCGTCCTGGAGGGTGGTCACAGGCATTCCGTTGATCCCACCGGTTGCCGAGGAGGCGACATCGCTGTTCGTGACTCCGGCGAGATTCGCGCGATCCGGGTCGATGCTCAAAGTCACCTGTGGGCTTTCCGTCTCCCAGTCGTTGCGGATCCTCGATGCAACTGGAATAGAGCCCAGGATGGATGTCACCTGTGCGGCAATCGTCCGAAGCTGTGCCAGGTCTTCGGCGCTCTGCTCGGACCCTACGTCCGCCCGACTGGAGATGCGAATATCAACCGGGAAGTCGAGAGGGTTCGTTTGTAATTGACGGAAATCGGCACGGACACCGGGCAGAGAGGCTGCGAGCACTGGCTGCGCCTGAGCGACGAAGCCGGGTGTAAGCTCCTTATCCTTCAGCTCGACGATCACCTGAGCATAGTTCAGCTGCTTCGGTTGCGGAGAAAGTGAAAACCAGAAACGCGGACCGCCTCCACCGACGAAGGAGGTGACATATCTCAATATCTCGGCCGGCCTTCCATCCTACTCCGAGTGATGCCGGCCGTACTCGTGCGCCTGCTGACGCACAATCTCCTCAACCTTCTTCGCCGCTTCGCTCGTGGTCTGGAAATTGACAGCATTCGGTAGCCAGACATCGATGTAAGACCAGTACTGCACGTCGTCCGGGAAGAAGGATGTCTTCAGGCTCGCGAACAAGACCCCGCCCACGACCAGGAACGCAAGGGATCCTATCGCCACCGCCCATCGGTGATGGATGGCGAGTTTGGCCAATGCGGCATATCTTCCGGTAAAGCCCCTGGTTCGAAGCTGCTCGATTGTCTTCGGACGCTTCTTCTCCGGGCGCAAGATGTAATACCCGAGAAGCGGTATGAATGTCATGGAAACGATGCGCGACGCCACCAGCGCACACGTAATCACGACGGGCAGACTATAGATGAACTCGCCGGTAGTGCCCTGAATGAGAAGGAACGGCAAATACGCGACGATGTTGGTAATGGTCGCATACATGATTGCGCCGGCCAGCTTCGTGGGTCCCAGCCATGGTGCCACAATGCGCAGTTGGCCGTCGGCCAGGCTGTGCTTGATCGCGT
>JAOAPP010000406.1 GCA_025462985.1 Bryobacterales bacterium
AAAACCGAGTGCCATTGCAACGGCCAGCAGAACTGGAGCGGAGAAGCCAAGCAGCAGGGGAAGAGCCCGGGGCAGCAGCCAAATTCCGCAAGTCGCGAGGATGAAGACGGCTTTGGTATTGGCCAGAAATGCCACTCCGCAGAAAGCGCCAGCGGCTACGGGTTGACGCCGCTGAGCGTAGTAAACGGCCGCCAAATGGGGAACAATCATCACGGCATCCGCGGCGAATGCGATTACCGCTGAGGGCAGATAAAAGGCGAGAAAGAACGAGAGAAGAAGAGCCGCCGCGAGCCCTTCGCCTTCACTCCACCATCGGCGGGCCACCCCGTACGCAAGGCGGCACGCGACGAGAACGTAGGCCGCATCCAGAACTCGCAGCAGCCAGCCGGAGTGACCGCCCATGAGGAGGTAGTAGAAGGCGGTGAGTGGAGGTTTGTCGTACCAGAAATCGCGGTATGGCGCCTTGCCATGCAGCAGGTCAATGGCTGCCGCCAGGTGGTAGTCCTCATCGGCCCAGAGCAGGTGGAGGTGGCAAACTCGAAGGCAGGCAAAGGCCAAGATCAGGATATATGCTAGTTTTCGGTTCAATTGCAGGTAACGTGCGCGGCCGCGCTTCCGTATCATAGGACATAGCCTTTTCAAGAAAGTCCATCCCTACGTGTCAGCGGCAAAAGGAAATCGCACTCTTCAAACCATTGAGATCTCAAAGTCGTACAGCGGCCGCCGGGTCGTTGATAACGTAAGCGTGCGAGTCGAGCGAGGCGAGGTGGTCGGACTTCTGGGGCCGAACGGCGCGGGAAAAACCACATCGTTCTACGTCATTGTGGGCCTGATCAGCCCCGATGCAGGAGACGTTCTGCTGGACGGACAGCCGATTACACACCTGCCCATGTATCAACGCGCGCGCCGGGGAGTCAGCTATCTTCCGCAGGAAGCCTCGGTTTTCCGCAAACTCAGCGTGGAAGATAACCTGATGGCGATTCTGCAGACCCTTCCGATCAGCGGGCACGAGCGGCGCGAGCGCATGAAGAACCTGATCGCCGATTTAGGGCTGGAGACCGTACGGCACAGCAAGGGGTATATGCTCTCGGGCGGCGAACGGCGGCGTTGTGAGATCGCGCGGTCACTGGTGCTGGAGCCCGATTTCATTCTGCTGGATGAGCCGTTCTCGGGCATCGATCCCATCCAGGTCCTGGAATTGCAGCGCATCATTGCGGACCTGAAGAACAAAGGGATTGGGATCTTGATTACCGATCATAATGTTCGTGAAACGTTGGCCGTCACGGATCGTGCCTACATCATCAGCGCGGGGCGGATATTCCGTGCCGGGTCTCCGGAATCGCTAGGAAACGATCCGGAAGTAAAGCGCATTTACCTGGGTGAAAATTTCTATTTTCCGTCCAGCGTGAGCGGTCAACCCGAACCTACGCTACGTTAAGTACCAGCAAATTCTGATACTTTTCGATTTTCGGCGGATCCTTTTGCGGTGCTAAACTTAAGCCCATGAGTTCGCTTTCGCAACGGCTGCATTTAGGCGTTCAGCAAAAGCAGATACTTACGCCTGGCCTGGTCCAGATGGTAACGGTGCTTCAGCTCAATCGGCTAGAGCTGAAGGACATGATTATCAACGAGATCGCCGAAAACCCGGTGCTTGAGGAAGCGGCGGATGCTGCTGAGGAGCTCACTCCTGGAGAGTTGCAATCGCTTCTCGAGCGAGAGCGGCAGCCTGAACCGGCCGATCAGGCAGTTTTGGACAAGGTGGATGCACCTGAAGCCTCAGCTTCTTTCGAGTCGGGAGGCGATCCAGATGGTATAGCTTTGGACGCGGCGGGAGAGGTTGCCGTAGGCCCTTTGGCGACAGAAGAAGCCGTCAAGGCCGAAAGCGACCCCTTCGCAGAGATCGATTTCGGCAGTTTCTTTGACGATTACCTGGATCCGGGATTCAAGAGTCCGGCGGGAGAGTCCGTCGAGAAGCCCTCCTTTGAGACCTTTTTGTCCTCGCCAGTCACCTTGGCCGATTATCTGGAATCACAGCTCAGCGTTCTGATCCTGTCGCCGAAGGTGCGCCAGGCTGCCATCAGTATCATCGGGAACCTGGAAGAAAGCGGCTATCTGACAACGCCGCTGGAAGAGATTGCGGTGGCCGAGGGAATCAGCCTTGAGGATGCGCGGGAGGGCCTTCGAGCGGTACAGTCGCTTGATCCGACCGGCATAGCTGCCACGACATTGCGCGAATGCCTGTTGCTCCAACTAGAATCGCGCGGGTCGCGCGACGGAGTGGCCTGGCACATCGTCCACGATCACCTGAAGCTTCTGGAGAGTCGCCAGATGAGCCAGCTTGCCAAGGCTCTCGGGCGGCCAATGGAGCATGTGCAGATTGCCGTGAACGTGATTCGTCACCTGAACCCCGCTCCGGGATTGCAGTACTCGGGCGCCGGCGCCAGGCAAGTTGAGCCTGATGTCTACATCACCAAAGACGGCGACGACTTTCTTATCACGCTGAATGAAGATGACGTTCCGCAACTACGCCTTAATGGCGAATATAAACGGATGATCGATCGGGATCAGGAACCGAACAAGGACGTAAGAAACTACGTCAAGGAACGTTACGCTTCGGCTCTGCAACTTATCAAAAATATTGAGCAGCGCAAGCAGACAATACTGCGAGTGTGCCACTCGATCATACGCCGCCAAACAGAGTTTCTGGAATTCGGTATTGACCAGTTGAAGCCTATGATGATCAAAGAGGTCGCAGAAGAGATCGGCGTGCATCCGTCTACGGTAAGCCGGGCGGTGGCCAACAAATATGCACATACGCCGCAAGGCGTGTTTGAGCTGCGCTACTTCTTTTCCGAAGCCGTCCAGGGCCCTTCCGGAAGCGCTACACCACTATTGATCGTCAAACGGCGGGTCAAGAAAATGATTGAGGATGAGAACGCCGCTCATCCGCTCACAGACGAGCAGATCACCGCTCGGCTGCAATCAGAGGGAATTCAGGTCACTCGTCGCACTGTCGCGAAGTATCGGGAAGACATGAAGATCCCTTCGACGCACCAAAGAAGAACTCGCGCCTGATCGTCAGGCGCGCTTATTCGAGCCGCGGACTTCGTTCC
>JAOAPP010000425.1 GCA_025462985.1 Bryobacterales bacterium
CCCCAATCGCCAGAGAACTCACCGATGGGCATGATCTCGATGTGCGTGACTCCGAGATCCACGAGATAGTCCAGTTTCTCTATGGCGCTTAGGAAGGTGCCTTTCGGAGTGAACGTTCCGATATGCAACTCGTATATAAGCGAGCTGCCCAGCGGACGTGCTCGCCAGTGCTTGTCTGTCCACGAAAATGCGGCGTGATTCACCAGCCGTGAGGGTCCGTTCACACCGTGCGGCTGCCATTGCGATCGCGGGTCGGGGATTGGATTTCCGTCATCGATCACGAATCGATAATCGGTTCCAGGACCGGCGGCCTGGACATCACCGGACCACCAATCGTCTGCGTCTCGATTTAGCGGATACTTCCTTCCGCCCACGAGAACTTCAAGCTTGCTTGCCTGAGGTCCCCACACTCTGAAAGTATGCATAATTTACGATTTAACTAACAGCGCCACCGGAAACGCACTAAGTAGATTCCCG
Organism: Bryobacterales bacterium; assembly: GCA_025462985.1. Classification (GTDB taxonomy): domain Bacteria; phylum Acidobacteriota; class Terriglobia; order Bryobacterales; family Bryobacteraceae; genus Bog-105. The sequence continues at coordinate 478 of JAOAPP010000425.1, forward strand.
ACGGCGACGCGGCCGCCCTTCACCGCTGTTCCCGAGAGGACGTTCTTCCAATCACCCGCCGGTACTTCGAGCGTTGTATCCGCCCAGTCACCCGCGAGCTTCATTGGAAGCCTCGGAACGATGACTAACACCCGTCCGCCACGAAGGAAGGCCAATGCATGGTCTCGTTTGGGGCCGCTTGCCGAAAGCGGGATGTATTCGCCGCTGTCCCCAAAGGCAGCCTGATATTTGCGACGAGCGCGCAGCCCCTGCCTTATCGTCCACAGCTTAGGCAGGCCCTCATCGGACCGATCCATGATCTCCTGTATATTAAGATGCTCCAATTCCGTCAAGAGTCGCCTTCGTAATGCGTAGTCCACAGGGCGCCTGTTATCCGGGTCCACCAGACTCAAATCCCAGAGTTCAGTTCCCTGGTAGATATCCGGAATACCCGGCGACGTCAGCTTCAGCAGCGTTTGGGATAACGCGTTCACGCGTCCTGGAACAATCAATTCTTTTAGAAAGCTTTCGAAATCGGCGAGAAATTCCCGATCTTTGTAGATCGCTTCGACAAAGCTCTTGACGGCGGATTCGAACTCTTGATTCGGCGCCAGCCAGTTGGTTTGCTGTTTGGCTTCGCGGCAGGCTTTTTCCATGTACGGCAGCAAGCGATCCGTACCGATGGGCCACGCGCCGAGCATTGTCTGGTAGAGCAAATACTCTGTGTTCCGGTCTGGATATTCGCCCCGTTTGAATTTCTGGTTGGACGCAGACCACCGCTCGGCAGCAGCCTTCCACTTCTCTGGAATTTCGGACAGAACGCTTATCCGCGCCCTAACGTCTTCGCTCCGCTTCGTGTCATGGGTGGAAGACGCCAGCATGGATCGTGGGTGAGTCTTTTGGCGCTCAAGATTTGACTTATGGAAATCGGCTGGTAAAACTCCGAACACGCCGGGATCGCCCCCAACTTCATTGAGGCTGACGAGGCGATTGAAGTCGTAGAAGACAGTGTCTTCCACGCCCTTTGCCATGGCTGGCCCGGAGAATTGTTGAAATCGCATGACGAATTCGGATTCTTTCGGACCACGGACGCGCAGCAGCAGTAGATCGGCGAAGAAATCGTATAGCTCCGGGTCGACTTCCGGACGGTTCTTCTTCGATAGCTCAATGGCTTCGTTCACATAGTGCACATCATCATCGGTGATCTCATTCCGCTCCGGTACGACATAAGTGCGATAGACCGGAAACGAGGCGACGACTTCGCGAATCGCACGGGCGGCATCGTGCCGCGTGTAGTCCCGCCGATCCCGATGCTCTTCGCAGATCTCTGTGAACAGGTTTGTCAAACGGTTCACATCGCTGCCCAGCAGATCACGAAGAACTCGATGCTTCTTGTCGCGGCAAACGGCGGCGTAATCTGTCGGTTGCCCGGTGAATGCCGCATAGAATTTGGTGATGGCGGGTTCGTTTCCTGCATCCACCAGCAGTCCGCCCGCGAGATTCAGATAGTCGTATCCAGTAGTGCCATCAATGGGCCACTCGGCTCTCAGCTTTTCGCCGGGCTCGAGAATCTTTTCGCCAAGGATCCACACTTCGGGAGCCTCAGCGCGTAACCGTTGGAAGTACTCCCGCGGATCACGCAGGCCGTCCGGGTGATCCACGCGAATGCCATCAAGAACACCCTCACGAAGCCAATTCAGAACCAAGGCGTGCGTATCGGCAAACACGTTTTGGTCTTCGACCCGCAGCCCCACGAGAGTATTCACATCGAAGAATCTCCGATAACCGAGATCCTGCTCTGACGTCTTCCACAGTGCGAGCCGGAAGTTCTGGTGCTCCAGGAACTCGTCGAGACGGTCTACGTCGTTGTTGATTTCCTCGATGACCTTATCCACTGTCTGCCCAATGAATGGCACCTCATTGAAGAGCCGCACCATGAGCGACTCGATCATTGCTTTGTCGCGATGTCGCTGTACGAGGCTCGCGGGTTCCGTATCACTGGGGGCAGGCAGGTTGTTTAGTGAATCGGCGAGAAAAGCCAGTTGGTCCGATCCGGCCTCGTGGGCTGCCGGAGTGATAATTAGCGGAAGCGACTTCGGGGCAGCCGGAAGTTCATGGTCGAAGTACTTGATCAAGAAATTGCCGCCGTTGCGGTGCACGGCGACTTCTTTGTGCGCCACCACCCGGCCGTAGTGATCGCCCAGGATCGGCACCAGCAGTTTGTTCCGCAGCTTCTCTTCGTATGGGTTCCAGTCGATGTCGAAGTAACAGGCGTAGCGGCTGGAAGGACCATTCTCGAGCACGTCCCACCAGTAGCGGTTGCGGCGTCCGCTGATGGCCATGTGGTTCGGGACGATGTCCAGTACTTGTCCCAGGTGGCACTCTCCCAGGCGCTGAGAGAAACGATTGTGTGCGTCGGGCCCGCCCAGCTCTTCATTGACACGATGCTGATCGACAACGTCATAACCGTGCTTGCTCCCTGGAGCCGCTTGCAGATAGGGTGAACTGTAGGCGTGTGAAATTCCCAGATCTTCCAAATAGTCGGCGATCGAAGCGGCATCGTCGAAGCCGAAATCTGCGTGCAATTGCAGACGGTACGTCGCTAGTGGAATCCTACTCATTCGGATTTAAGAGCCAATAGAGGGCTACATTGTTTCGCCACTGGCGATTCTCCATACCCATCGGGATTAAAGTGTAAGTGTCCCTATCATGTTGTACGAAATAGAGAAACCACCGACCGCGCAGAGCTCCGTCATCCTCTTGAACCCGGACGACAACGTGGCTATCGCCCGTCTTGCGTTGCCTGCCCAGCATGAGTTCGAGCTTGGCGGACGCAGATTGCTCACTCGGGATGCCATTCCCGCCGGTCACAAAGTGGCGATTCAACGGATTTCGAACGGCAGCCCCGTTCATCGCTACGGAAATGTGATCGGATTCGCCACCCGCGACATTGCCCCTGGCTAGCACGTGACTGTACAAAATCTTGGTTATAAAGAGATGGATCCTTCGGAGGTTACTCCTGGCGAGTCGCCTCCCCGGAGTTCCGCCCATTCGGAACGATCGGTTTTCCTTGGATACAAGCGCGCCGATGGTCGAGTTGGGACTCGCAATTACATTGCAGTGGTGGCGGCCAGTAACTGCGCAGCTTATACTTCGGAACTGATCGCTTCGAGTTTTGCTGAGGAGTAGCTGCCGCCGAACGTGGATGGCATTGTGGCCTTTCCGCACGGTGAGGGCTGCGGGATGTCTATTGGACCCGATAGCCGGCAGCTTCAGCGGACGCTGGAAGGTGTGCTTGATCACCCGAATGTTTCGGCCGCGATCATCCTCGGACTAGGTTGTGAGGTGAACCAGGTGAGCCATTACCTGGGCAAAGAAAGCGATTCGGCCAGTCTGCAGGGTTTGACGCTGCAGGAGTCAGGCGGAACACGCGGTGCTCTTGATGCGGCTCGCAAGCAGATTCGGCATTATATCGAGCGGGCTGCGGCGGAGAAACGCACCGAGGTTCC
>JAOAPP010000472.1 GCA_025462985.1 Bryobacterales bacterium
GAGAAAGTTTCTCGAACACCGCTCGCGATTCGCCCACTCCAGGCTGAAGCTGTGCCAGATTCGCAAGCAGAAGTCCAAAGATCGCCAGCACGGTAATGCTCGGACGCAAAAGCCGTCGCAGCTGGCCATCGAAAAGGAGGGCCAGCAGCACCACCGTCCAGAAAGGAAACGCGACTCGCGGGTCATAAACAAGCGCCAATCCACCGGCGAGCCCAGCAAGCAAGGGCATCTCCGTTGCAAACAGGCCCGTGCCCAGCACCACCAAACCAAAAGCAAACGCCCGGGGTGTGGGCTCCAGATCCACAAGCGGAATGGAAGGCCCATAAAGCATTGCGCCTCCGTTCCCGAGCGCGGCCGCGAGCAGCGCCAACCCGCGGCCCAAACCCGCCGACCTCGCGATGAGGAAAACGCCGAGCACGGCAGCGCCGCGAAAAAGAAGCTGCTGACTGACCAGCGCCGTCCGCAGGTTCAGCCGGCCTGCTTCGTGTAGGAACAGCGTTACCTCGTCGTAGATCGTGTAGGTGACGTTCGGATGAGTGGCCACCAGATCGCGGCTCAAAAAGCCGGGATTCGCAAGCCGTTCCAGAATCGGAACGTAAGTCTGTGTGTCTGATTGCAGCCAGCTGTGCCCGGGAAAAACGGCAAATTGAAGCCAGGTAATAGCGACGATGCCCAGCAGAACAGCGAGCGCTCGCCTCATGCTATTTTGCCGGAGTCTTCTCCAACTGTTGCTTCGCCCACTGCCGCTCGGGATCCAACTGCAGCGCCTTCTGAATCGCCTGCCGGGCTTCTGTCTCGCGGTTCGCCTTGCGAAGTGCGATGCCCTTCCAAAGGTACGCCTCCGCCAGTTGCGGATTCAGAGAGATTGCGTGGTCGAAATCTTTAAGCGCCAAATCGACCCCGCCTCCCATGGAGGAGGGTAGATAGTAATTGCCCACGCCTTGGCTGACATAGGCGAGCGCCAGCTTCCCATCCAGGTGGATCGCTTTGTTGATCTCGTCGCGCGCGCACTGGCCGTACTTCAATGCGCCGAGTAACGGATTTGCGGGAATCACCTGGCCGCAAAGGTTTCCGAGCAGCCGGTGATACTCGGCGTCCGATTCTTTTTCGGCAACGGCCTTCTTCGCCAGGTCCATCCCCGATTCCGCATAGGACTCAGACTTGCGCTTATCATGCAGCTCCATTGCAACTTCCGCCGCATAAGAGTATGCGAGCGCAAGCTGATACGAAGATGCCCCGCCTTGTTTAAGCTGAGCAATGCTTCCATCCAGCGCCGCGAGATCCTGGCGATCTCTGGCCTTGTTCAGATCTTGGGTTGTCACGGCTGCGGCGGTCATGCCCAACAACGGAATCAGAAACCAAAAGGACCTCCGCCAACAGGTCGCGAATCTCTTCAACATCCTGCCTCCATTGTAGGAGGACGGACGGGGTCGCCTACAGTTTCATCAGCTTGCGTTCAAAGACGATGAAGTACACCGCCAGCATCACAACAAGAATCCCGTTTCCGATCATGATGGCGGGAGCCGACGTCTGCTTGATCAGATAACCGCAAACCAGACTGCCAATCGGCATGCCTCCCCGAAATGCCACGTTGTAAACGCTCATCACGCGCCCTCGCATCCGGTCATCGACACGCAGCTGCACCAGCGATAGATTGGATGCCAGCACGATCATCATGCCGGCGCCCGCTATGCAGAGAAATGTCGCGCTGAGCGGAATCCTGCGCGCCAATCCAAAACCCGCAATCGCGAAGCCGAGGATCACCATCACGAACAGCCCTTTTCGCGCCTGATCCTGCGGCCTCATGGCTGCCACAAACAAAGCGCCCGCAATCGAGCCGAGCCCGGAAAGACACAGCAGCAGCGTGAACGTGTTTGCGTTGCCATGCAGAACGCTGCTCGCCATGACGGGAAGAAACGTAATCAGCGGATACGACAGCAGCGTGAGCAGGAACGCCAGCACCACCAGGCTGACCATTCCTTCACGCGCACGGATAAAGTCGATTCCCTCTTTCATGCTCTGAATCACCGACGTGTCGGACTTCATCGGAGTAAATCGCGGCTTGATCAACAGCAGAGTGCAGATTACAGCGAGGTACGAGATGCCGTTCAGGCCAAAGCACCAGGTTGCGCCGACTTTGGCGAGAGCCACTCCGCCTAACATCGGGCCGATCACGCGGGCGACGTTGAACTGAATAGAATTAAGCGCTATCGCGTTCGTGATGTCTTTCTTCTCCACAAGGGTCGGAATGAGCGCCGAGTAAGCAGGACCGCCGAAGGATTGCGCGATGCCGACCGTGAACGACAAGCACCAGATATGCCAGACCTGGACAACCTTGGTGTACACCAAGGTCGCTAGCACGAAAGCGCACGCCATCTGGATGATCTGTGACGTAATCAGCAGCCCGCGACGGCTTTTTCGATCCGCAAACACACCGCCGAACAGCGAGAGAAGAAAAATCGGAATCTGGCCGAAAAATGCATCGAGGCCCAGGTACAGCGATGACTTGGACAGCTGATAAACCAGCCAGCTCTGCGCCAGAATCTGCATCCACGTGCCGATTGTGGAGACGCACGCGCCCATCCACATCAGCCGGAAGTCCGGATACCGGAAAGCGTTAAAGGTTCTCTTCAGCAACGAATGCTCTTCCTAGCATGCGTTGCAGTCAAGCGGGCAGCGGAGTTCGACGCTCAATGAGGTGGACATAATTGCCGTCCGCGTCCTCGAAGAAAACAAGCCGGTTTCCGGTGTTTTCGTAGGGCTGTCCGGAAAACTTCACTCCCTTGGACTGGAGTTCCGCGTACGCCGTGTCAAAGTTGTCCACCGATACCGCGATGTGCCGCATGCCCGGCGTCTTCAGTTCATTCGGTCCGGGCTCGCCCTGGCCGGGAATGATCTCGATGATGGCTCCGTTAGGAGCTTTGACAAAATAGTTGCCCCCGTATTCGTAGTTGATACGAAACGACAGGGTGGAAACATACCATTCTGCGAGCCGTTTGGGGTCCGGTGACGCGATGGCAAAGTGTTCGATACCGGTGAACATAGGCCAACAGGATTGTAGCAAGAGAGGCGGTTGCGAAGGCCGGAAACTTATTCCCGAACCCGCTGCGCCTGGAGCCATGCTTCCAGTTCCGGGCTTTCGAAATCCTGGATATGAAGGTCGAGCCCCTTGAAATGAGTTGCGGTAGTTTCCACGCCCACCAGCCGCATGCCGGCTGCGCGCCCGGCTTCAATTCCCGTTGGAGAGTCCTCGAACACGATGCAGTTCCGCGGATGGACGCCGAGCAACTCGGCGCACTTGAGGTAAATGTCCGGAAACGGCTTCGGGCGCTCGACCTGGTGTCCGTCCACAGCCGCGTTGAAGTATCCTGCCAGCCCGAACTGCTTCAGCACAAACTCGATGTTTGCAGGCTCGGCATTCGTACCGATCGCTTTCGGAACGTTCCGATGCCGCTCCAGAAAGTCCTGCAGCCCTCGCACTCGATACTGCTCGATTCCGGTCTCGAGCATCATTTCGCGCCACAGTTTTTCTTTGGCCGCGCCATGCTTGAACGCGACGTCATCCGGGAGGTTCTTATCGATCAGGTTCAGCACCAGCTCCGCATTGCGTTTCCCATGCATGCGCGCCTCCAGATCGGGGATATCGGTGCCGATATTTCGCAGGTAGCGCTGCCACGCTTCGGTGTGCAGCGGCATTGAATGCACCAACACGCCATCCATATCGAAAATGAAGGCAAGACCAGGTGCCGGCCCGGGAGTAGGATGGGAACTCACGCGTCGAGAGTAACATGCGGCCCGAGCCACGCGGAACCCGTGTTTTCAACGTCTATACTGGGGACATACAATCTCTAGCTGAGCTTCGAACTCACCGCGGAGGTGTTTCGATAAGGCGGAAATGACACAGCGGTTTCAATCCTTTTTCCGCCCGTGGTGGCGTGTGGCGCTCGGCTTTGTCGCTTCCGTGCTGCTTCTGGGAGCGCTGGCCCCATTCATCAACGCCGCTGCGTTCAGCGGGCGCGTCGAGCATGCCCTCGAAACCTCTCTCGGTCGCCGAGTGAGTTTCTCCGCGGCGCACTTCACTCTGCTAACTGGCCCTGGATTCTCCCTGGACAACGTTTCCATCCAGGAAGATCCAAGATATGGCCTGGAGCCGTTTGCTCACGTTCCTCAGCTGGAAGTTCGCCTGCGACTCGACAAACTGCTGCTGGGCCACATCGTCGTTGCGAGCCTTCGCCTGCTGCAGCCTTCAATGAATCTGGTGCAGCGAAGCGACGGCGCCTGGAACGTAGTCGAGTTGGTAGATCGCCTGAGCCCGCCCAATCGCCTCCCCGTCAACGTTTTTCCCGCCGTCCAAGTATCGGAAGGACGTATCGATTTCAAATTCGGAATGCGAAAGACCACGCTCTATGTGGCGAACTCCGATCTCAGCATCTATCCGGAGCGGTCCGGCAAGCTGTACATCCGGTTCTCCGGTTCGCCCGCCCGTACTGATCGCGCCGGCAACGGGTTCGGTCATCTTCGAGGTGAGGTGAACTGGTATCTCAAACCGGTCACAAATGAGTCCAATCAGCTCGAAGCCGATGTCACCCTGGACCCCAGTAATCTCAGTGAACTGACCACGCTGTTTGAGGGCGAAGATGCCGGCGTCCATGGGACGGTAAGCTCTCACGTGAGAATCGAGGGGCCCGCGACCGCGCTGCGCCTGAACGGCGACGTGAATCTGGCGGATGTTCACCGCTGGGACCTCATGCCTTCGAGCGGAGAAAACTGGCGCATTCGCTACGCCGGAAAGATCGACCTCCTGGCGCATCAGTTGGTGCTGAACACCATTCCGGCCGCCCCCGGCCAAGCGATGCCCGTTTCGCTGCAACTGCGCGTGAACGACTTCCTCAAACATCCAGCCTGGTCGTTTCTAACCACGTTCTCAAAGGCGACCGCCGCGGAGTTGTTGCCCGTCAGCCGCCGCATGGGAGTCGTATTTCCGGACGGCCTCAAGCTGGAAGGGACCGTTGACGGAGTGGTCGGGTATTCCAATGTGAACGCTCT
>JAOAPP010000475.1 GCA_025462985.1 Bryobacterales bacterium
CGCTGAGAAGTCTCCGCTGGCCGGAATCGCGGACTGTCCCGTGATACTCAGCAGTTTGGCAATCGAAAGGTGCTTGATCGAGGCGGTCGCGTCCGTTGGATATTCGGCCGCGAGGGTTGTTCGGCCCCTGACATCCACATTGGATCCGGCAAAGTTTGAGTTCACCTGATAACTCATGACCCGGTTGACGGTGCGCGCTGTCGCAGTGAGATCGCCCGCATCCTGATTTTGAGCGCGCAGGTTTGTTGCGGACAAATCTGCCGCGACGTCCCCCAGATCGAAAGCCGTTTGCTTATTCACCTCGTGAAGATTGCCGGAGGCATCGGCTGTCAGCCGGATTGCACCGGCGGCTCCAGCGCTCCTCTGCTGTAAGACTTTGAGACTCGCGAGCTGAATGGTGGAACTCCTGACATGCAGTTCTATATTGCCGGTGCTGAATGATTGTCGCGGATGATGAAAGCGTCCATCCACGTTCAGATCGCCCGCGTCGCTGTTGATCTGCAATGGGGCGAGACTGACTAGCTGATCGGCAAGGTTGATGCGCGCGTATACGCGCCGGAAAGGCTGATTGTAAGCCGCACCGTTGAGAACCTGCACTACCGCGCTCCCAAGCGGGCTCCCATAGGTGCCATTGATATGGATATCTGAAGTCAGGTCTCCGGTGGCAGGAATGGAAGACTCGCCAGCAAGACTTAACAGATCCGGCACCGTCGCGTTTCGAAGCGTGAGATTCGCCGAAAGAGGAGAACTGGGGACCGGCGCCCACTTATTCAGGCCGAGCGATGCGTCGAAGGCTGTTCGCAAGCTGCCGCGAGTGAGGGACCCGTTCCGGATGCTGGCCTCCCCAGGGTTGGCCGCAAGATCAAGCGCGAAATTGTCGAACGAGCGATCCTCCACGGCAAACCGGTTCACTCGGAGTTGGCCCGTGAGCTGCGGAGCGGACAGATTGCCGGTCACCTGTGCCTGAAGTGAAGCTTTGCCCCCCTGCAGGGTGACCGGAAGCGCAGTCTGGGGCCTGGCTGCTCCAAAGTTTGCAGCCGGCAAGAAGTCATTCAAATCTTGCGAAATAAGACTGAGATTGATCTGCTGATTCAATGCGCCAGAAAGGTCCAATCGCGAGTTCGGCAGCGCGATATACGAACTTGCCAGGTCTACCAGGCCCGTCCGCCCTGAATATGTGGCGTTCAACTGTCCTCTCACTGGCAGGCCGCGTGTACCCGGTGCAATATTGAGTTTTGCCTGCGCCGTGTAACCGCTAGTTCCTTTCGCTTTGAGATCTCCGGTTGCTTTCACGCTGCCATCGATGGTTCCGTCGTACCCGAGATGTTTGCCCGTCCCGATGAAGGCCAGAACTGGAAGCGAGAAGTTTTGAAGGCTACCCTCCGCGCTGAGCTGCTGCATCTTCTCGACGAACAACTTGGCAGTCAACGACCCGCCGAGGGCGTTCAGCTTCAGCCCATCGAGGCTAACGAGGTACGGGTCCGCATGAAATGGCGAGCGGAGAGTCACGTCGTTCAGCCGTGTGGTTCCACTTTGAATCGAGACCGCATGGGAGTCGAGGATTCCGTTAACCCGGTAGCTGTTTTCGGCATCCAGGCTCGCGGTCCCGTTCAGAACGAGCGTGCCATCCACCTGGGGCGAGGTGACCTTGAACAGGCGGCTCAGTTCGTCCAGCGCTAGGTTCGCACTGAATTTGGCAGCTTCGGACGGGTTGGAAGTATCTCGAACCGTGCCCGAGGCCACAAAGCTTGTCTTGCCGAAAGTGATGTGCGCAGCATCGACTTGCAGCACATTGTTCCTATCATTCATTCGCACGCCGAACTCAGCATTCAGCTGTTTTGGCATATCCCGAGCCGTGACGCCTATAGGCAGGTCGAAGCTCCGCGCCATCTCAGGTAATGAGACGCTGGCGTTCAGACTTGCCTGGATATCGGGAGCAGCGATGTGCGCAAGGAAGGCATTCAGCCCGATTTTCGAGGCATCGGTGGTGATAGTTGCATTTGCGACACGGACCGCATCTCCTTCGAGCGTAACGGGAACATCGATGTGCGCACGGAGGGGCGGCCTTGTGCCCGAGGTCAGCAGCAGTGGATCGATCTTGACGCTGCCAGAGTAACTCGGGTGGAGCGCATTGTAGTTCAGGAGCACCCGTAGGTTTTCCCCGCGTCCATTGAAAGCGCTCTTTTGTTGCGCATACTCAAGCATCCCTTTTTGCAGCAGGAACTCCCCAATTTTGAGATCGACTACAGTCTGGAGTCCGTTGCTGTTGCTCGACTGCTTCTTCACTTTCGGCTCGGGAACATTGGTCTTGCCATCAGGAAACACCATGAAGTTGACAGCGGGTCTCTGAACGCCGATGTAAGCCAGATCGACCGTATGCGCGATTCCCGAAAACAGGCGCATGCGCAATTCAAGCAACTCCACGCTCAGCAGCGGGTGAGCCGTCTTCGGCTCGGTTCCATGCAAGATGAAGTTCCGGATTCTTACGGTCAGGTGACGCCAGTCGAACTGAAATGAGCCAAGCTCCACTTTGCCACCCGTGGATTCTTCTGCCGTGGAGATGATTTTGTCTCGCACAAAACCAGCGAACCAGTCGCTCTGCAGGACAAAGACCGCCGAGATCACGACTACGAGCACAAGGCCGACAAGGGATCCCAATATCGCGAGAATCAGCTTCTTTCGTTTGCTCATTGCAGACCCGCTTCCAGATAAGTAATCTTTGCGTCCTTGCGCTGCTCATCTAGCCACGCGAAGAACAGCTTGTTCACTTTCTCGCCAGCGATTATGTTTGTGATGTCCTCGCGGAGGTCGCTGAGAGACGACTTTCCGGTCTGCTGCTTTAGGGCGGCCGCGTGATCGTGATAGTACTTTTCCACTTCCGCATCGCTCACATAAGCAGCCGGTCTGAAGCGTGCATCGATGAACTGCAACACCGTAAGCTGCCATTGAAAGTGCGATCTCAGTTCCAGAAGGTTCAGCCCGTAGCGCCGCAAACTCTGATCAAAGGCTTCATCCGTGCGGAACTTTTCCTTGCGAATGGCAGCCAGTTGGCGATCGGCATCCCTCAGAGTGGCCTGGGGATAATCTCCAAGCCTGATTTCGCGGCGGATGAATGTCTGATCGATCAGCCGACTCGTGGCAGCCTTGCGGGAGGCAGTGTTGAGAGAAAGCGGCTGACCATTCAGAAATTCGGTCACGCGCAGGTCGCGTTCGATGTCGCTTTGCTTCACAATCGAGTTTCCGACGATGACGGCGATGCGGTCGATAACGACTGCAGGCAGCAGCGCACTTGTAAGAAGGAGCAGCACAAAGGGTCGCAACCACATCAGAACTTTTGTCCGATCGAGAAGAAGAAATTGAAATGGGTGAGCTGCTGAGGACTGGCAATACAGCCTGGCGCGATGCCGATCTGAGTCGAACCGCAGTTTAGCAAGTCCTGCGTGGTTTCCTTATTGTTGAAGCCCAAATAGCGTGGTGGATTCAGTGTGTAGGAGAGGTCAACCCGGATCGGGCCGAGCGGCGTTTTGTAACGAATGCCAACGCCGGGAGCCTGTACAGCGTAATTGAAATTTTGAATGCTCGACTGCTTGTAGGCGAGGGAGAAAGTGCTAAGGGTGGTGTAGATGTTTCCCATGTCCTCGAACAAAACGCCACTGATATTGCGCCCTAACAGAGGAAAGCGAAGCTCCACCGTATTGAAGAAGAGGGCGTTGCCGCCGATCGGGAATCCCGTTGGAGTACTCGTGGCCGGGCCCGGCAACTCCGTGGCCGTACCTATGTCGCGTGGCCCCGCCTGGTTATCGCCGAATCCTCGATTCGACACACTGCCGCCTCCGAAGAACCGCTCGGGAAGCGGGATGGCATCGAAGCTGGCCAAACCGGACGGCACATTGAAAGGCTTGATGACACCGAACTGTGTCTGGCGCGCGAGTACCAGATTCCGTCCGAATTGAGTATAAGTGGAATTGCTTGCGAGCACCCGTACAAAGTCACGCTGCGAACCCAAATAGCTGCTGGCGACCCCGGCGTCGAGCGTGTTCCAGAACCCGTGGTGCGCATCAGCAGGATTATCACGATGGTCCTGGATGTAGCTGCTAGAGATGATGCCGATTCTAACCGGCTGGGAGAATAGCGGGATCAGCAGCGAGGGAATCTGAATGCTGCCGGTGCTCACCCGCCGGTAATCGAAGCGAAGAGCGAGAGTGGAAGCCCGATTCAGGCGTTGGGAGGTCGCAACAGAGACCTGCGCCCTGCGGGACGAAAAAGTCTGAACATCCTGAGTGGTGTCGTATAGCACCGAGAACGTGACGGTTCGATTCAGCGATCCAAGGAAGCGCGGAACAATATAGCTCAGCGATTCCCGTTGCTCCAGGCTCGAGTACCGCAGCTGGAGCGCGACGGTCTGGCCGAGACCGCGGAAATTGAGTCGGCTTACGTCGAAGGAGACGATGGGTGACAGACCCTTTGCACCGCCCGCGTTGCTCAGCACGTTCGTAGTTGGCCCGAACTGGCCAATTTCTAACCCGAAGCCAACTTTGAATGAGTACCGCGCTGCCTCATCGAAATCATAGAGCAGATATTTGAAACGATTGCTGCCATCCGCATCCTGCAGTGCGCTGTTCACGGTCGCGAACACTCCGAAGTTGGTCAGTTGGCGCGAGATTTCATTGATCCGCGACATGGACACTGGATCGCCCTCGTGGACAGTGATCTTCTTTGCCACAAGCGATTCCCTAGTACGATTTAGCCCCGACAGAATGACCTTACGGACAAACTCTTGAGGCCCCTCATGGATGCGGTAAGTGAGGTTGACCGTGGCGGGATCGGCACCGGGAGTCGATCTATAGGAGAAGGTCGCTCCGAGAAATCCGTGATCATAGTAGTACGACAGGATTCGATTGCGATCCGACGCGACATTCACGTCGGAAAAGGGCTGGCCCTCGAGGGAATAGAATTGATCGCGAATCGGCGCAAGATCAAGCCGGGAAGTGCCCAGGATTTCCAACTTCCCAACCTTCCATTGCTGGCCGGCGCGAATGTTGAATGTCACCCCGAGATCGCCTTCTTTCCCGTTGTAATGCGTGTGTACCTGCGAATTGACCTTCACGTCACGGAAGCCATTCGCCATGTAGAGATTCTGAATGGCGTGCTCATCCTGAGACCGAAAGTTCTCGCTGTAGCGGCCATACCGAAGCAACAGGGATTTGGGCTGCAGGAACATCCGCTCGCGGATGATGGCAAGGCCGAAGTATTCTCCGCCGAGGACTTCGACGTTCACCAGCCTCTGACGTTGACCGAGTGCAACGTAGTAGTTGATCAGCTCTACATCGTCTTTTGGGGGTTCGGACTTGAACGTCACATCGACATCCGGATAGCATCTCGATTGGAAGTAGTACTTTATATTGTCCGCGCCCTCCGCCAACAGGTCTCGGTCGACAGAGCATTCCTGGTACACAGGAACCAGATTCCTGATCTTGCCCTGTGAAAGCTTCGCCTCCACGGTTTTGATCGTGAGCTTCGGACCGGCGTCGATCGTCAGAGCCGGTTTGAGGCGAGTGGTGTGCGAGTCGTAGTTAAGCGAATCTATATCGACCGTTGCAGTGAGGCGCCCCTGCTTTGCATATTTCTTCGAAATCCCCTCCGTGCCTTTGTCGGTGAGCTCGCCTGTCACCTGCCGCCATTTATGAATGAGGGGAATTCGCCAGCCAGTCGCCCGGATGATCGCGTTATTGGACAGCTTGGGATTGCCTTCAATGGTTGGGGCTTCGTAGCGGGCGCGCGTGCCGGCGGCCACGAAAAAATGGACCGTGACCTGGTGCGTGACCGGATCCACGATGGTGGCGGCGCCAACCTGTCCTTGATACAGGCCATTTTCCCGCATCACCTGCTCGATGCTCTTTTTGGCGCGTTCTACGTCCTCCGGATTAAATGGCGTTCCGAGATAGAGCTGCGCATCGCTTAGGATGACCCCGCGGCTAGGAGGATCAGACACCTTCCCCTGCAATCCGACATGCCCCACAAAGAGGCGCGCTCGGGTGATGAACTTGATGGCCACACCGCTGCCCGAAGGTTCCGCATCTACCTGAATATCGTCGTAAAGCCCGCTCGCGAACAAATGGTCGATTGTGGTGGCGACCTGCATGGGATCCAGAGGTTCGCCGGCATGCACCAACTGCATCTCGCTGAGGTCCCGGTCGTCAATAGGCTGCCGCGCCGGTTCGTATTGAACCGCTGTTACAACTTTCCCGCTAAACTTCTGCTGCGCGAGAGCGCATGAAGGGAACGAAAGCAGAAAGAAAGCATAAGTGAAACAAGGGACTGCAAAAAGCCGGCTTCTCA
>JAOAPP010000523.1 GCA_025462985.1 Bryobacterales bacterium
TGAGCGGTCGGCAGCTTCCTACCCGTTTACCGATCCCCGTGCGCGAATGGAAGGTAGAAGATCCCATCGGGCAGAGCGAGGAAGTTTATCTGGAGGTGCGGGACCAGATTGAAAACCTGGTCATGCAGCTGATTCTCGAACTGAGGCGGGAAGCGAAGAAGCTGGAAAAGGTTGCTGCAGATCGAAAGTTCTACAGTGGTGTAGTGCGGCGTCGATAATCAGCAGACCTCTTATTCGCCTGACCGGCTTCTTTTTTGCTGCAAATCGAGAAGGTACACTTCCCCATCGTCATAGATGTGCGGGCAAGTGTCGGCAAGTTGTGCGAACGTGTGCTGGACCGCGTTCGACACCTTAACCTGCAGGTGATACCACCCGTGCCGGCCGTAATCTATGCGGCCGTGCAGCACTCTACTCAGGCCAGTCTGCGGATCGGCATCCAGTAGATGCGTTCGTTTCGGGTCATAAGCCAGATACCTGATCTGGTGGGAGAGCAAATAACGCCGCATTTCCGCTGGCCCTCCCTCCACAGGCATGCCCGGCGGCAATCCGGCCATGCCAGAGAAGTCGGCAATGAAGATCTGATTACGTTTGAAATCGAAGGGATAGCTCACAAACAAACGCGCCAGAAGGCGCTCCCCTGCCGGAATGTGCGCCTGCAAATTCCGAACCCGACGCTCCTCGCGATTCATATCGAACCAAGAATCGCCGGGAGGTGTCACCAGCCGTGCATCTTCGAGATATTTGCGGTAGGCGAAATGGCGAACGCCGGATGGATACGCCAGGGCGGCGAGTCCAAGCAGAGCGATCACGCCCGGACCAAGCAGCCACAGCGGCCATCTGCGAAGGGCACTGTGGCACGCAAACGAATACCCGAGAAAGATGATGAGCGCCGGAAGCTGGAACGGCAGGCTGTAGCGCACCATGGACTCGCCGCCGGTTGAAGACGCAATAGCTCCGGTCGCAATGGCGGAGCCCGCCAGCAGCGCGGAGAGTGGAGCCACCCAGGCGGACTCCACCCGTTTCCGGAACGCAATCGCCAACGCGCCGAGACCCGCAATCAATGGCCCGGTTATCGGCAGAACCGAAAGCCAAACCCACAACGTGGCGGAGCCGATTCGGTCATGCGAGCCGCTGGGCAGCGGAATGATGCCATAAGCGCTTGCGTCATAGCCCCGGCCCAGAATCGGGAACAACGCGGTACCTTCTTTCTGCCGCATGTCGATCATCCACGGCAGCATGCAGAGGAGCAGCACCCCGCTGCAAAGCGTTCCCTGGACCAACCAACCTGCTCTCCGTTGGTATGCAAACCGAGCCAGATAGTAGAAGGCGCAAATGAGAACAGCGGGAGGCAGATAGTTCGATTTGAGGCAGGCCAGCGCCGCCGCTGTCAATCCAAGCAAAATAGCCCGACGCCAACTTGAGCGGTCGCCCAAAGCCGGGTGCATCTGAATGAGAAACAGCGCGCAGAAGAGCGCTGCAGGAAGCACCACCATCGTGGCGTTCAAGCGGTCTAGCGGGACGATCACAGCTAGGGACGCGAGGCCGATGCGGGTGAAAATCGGAAGGCCCATGAGGCGGAAGATAACGACCAGCAGGCCGGTATAGAGTATGAAGCCGAGCGAGACGTCGACACACCGGATGCTGCGCACGTCGCCCGCAACCAGCATCAGGCTCTGCAGGACATAAGGGGCGCCAAGGCTGGACGTGATGCGCCGCTCGTTGAAAGGGTCGTACGGCAGGGATCCGAGCTGGAGCGTAGCTTCAGGCAAGGTCAGGTAAGACCCAAGGTCGTCATTCGAATTGAATGTCCTGACATCCGGGTGAACGTTCCCAAGCACCGGGATTGCCGTTAAAACGATCAGGGGGGCGTAAAGGCGGGAGGTGCTCAGCAAAGTTGCCGGAGCGCTGGCCAGATGCTGCCCCTCCAACAGAAATGCCATCCCTACACCGCCGATCACCGCACCAATCAGGACGGGTTGCGTGACCAGGTGGAGCAGGTTGAGGACGCCTCCGGCCGCGACTGCAAAAGCCACGCCGATGGAGGCCGATAACGCCCATGGAGCGTCGTGGACCCGGAAAATCCGAAGCAGTAGCTTGCCGTAGCCCTGAAACGCGAAGAACACGCATGCGCTCCAGGCGCAAAGCAGGAGATAGTTCATCGATTTTCGATGGCTACTGCCGCCTCGCGCCGATGAGGTTGCACCCCGGCCTTTCTGCTGGGTTCAATGAAATTCTCGACGCATGTAAATGACAAGCGGCTCCCTGCAGCTGAACTGCAGGGAGCCGTTCTGGTTGACAGCTGTTTCTGTTCGACCTGAGAAAGAAGCTACTTGGTGCTGCTGGTAGTACCGGCCGTATCCGACGCGGTGCTGCCTTTGCTCTTCTTGCTCTTCTTGTGCTTTTTACCGCTCATGGTTCCGCTCATCGTGTCGGTGCTGCCGGCGGCGGTGTTCTGCGCGAACACGACAGTTCCAGACAGCAGCGCAAGGCCGAGAGCGGCTACAAACATTTTCTTCATTTTGAAAAATTCTCCTTAGCGTTCGACTCAAGCACAAAATTTGCGCCTGCAACCTATAGGTGCCGTTCCCGACACCGGAGGTTACATTGAATCAGTTATTAAAATCATTAAACCAAAGCGAGCGCGGCGGAGGTACAACTTTCCTTCACCTGCCGCAGCGCTAATTCTCTTCACCCAACAAACAAACTTACTTGGTAGTGCTGGTTGTGGTGGTGCTGTCGGTCGACTTGCTGCCCTTTTTCTTGTGCTTCGTCTTCTTCGTCATCGTGGAACCCGAGTCGGTTGAAGCGTTCTGAGCAAAAACGGCAGTTCCGGTCAAGAGGGAAAGCCCAAGCGCGGCGGTCATGATTTTTTTCATTCTTATAGATATCTCCTTAATAAACACCAGACGATAAGACTTGGTGCTTTCAATGAGTATATTCGCATTCCTCCCGTGAAGTAATCCTGAATGGCAGATTAAACTTCCTTAAGTAGTGTAAATTACGTACTAGCGCTAGAGACGGCAGATCAGCAATTCGCGCTCATAAATCAGTTCTGGTGGAAGGTGGTCATGCAAATCAATGAAGAGTTCCTCGTGTCCAATCACTTCTGCCCTCCAGGAGCGCCGGTCGAAAGACTGCGCTTCTTCGAAGTCGGCGCGCGGGAAGTCCAGGCCATCCCAGCGGATATCATCGTAGGTAGGCATCCAGCCAATCGGAGTCTCCCGTCCCGCAGCGCGGCTGTGCGTGCGAGCCACAATCCATTCAAGTATCCGCATGTTCTGACTGAAGCCAGGCCACACGAAATTCCCCTGTTCATCCTTCCGGAACCAGTTCACATGAAAGATCCGTGGTGTATGGTCTAATGAGCGTTGCATCGTGAACCAATGGCGGAAGTAGTCCCCCATGTGATACCCACAGAACGGAAGCATGGCCATCGGATCGCGACGTACTTTCCCGATCGCACCCACGGCCGCCGCCGTCGTTTCAGAACCCATGGTGGCGCCTACGTATACGCCTGTGCTCCAGTTGAACGCCTGGAAGACGAGTGGTACCGTCGATGCGCGCCGGCCGCCGAAAATGAAAGCGCTGATCGGTACCCCGTCCGGGTGCTCCCATGCAGGGTCGATGGATGGGCACTGGTGCGCCGGAGCTGTGAACCTTGAGTTTGGATGCGCGGCTTTGGCTCCCGTCGCTTTGGCTATATCGGGCGTCCAGACCTTACCGCGCCAGTCAATGCATTCTGCCGGGGGCGTATCTGTTAAACCTTCCCACCAAACGCCCCCTTCGGGCGTGAGCGCAACATTGGTGAAGATTGTATTTTTCGAAAGCGTGGCGATTGCGTTTGGATTCGTTTTGGGCGATGTTCCAGGCGCCACTCCAAAGAAGCCTGCCTCCGGATTGATGGCGCACAACTGCCCGGTCACGTCCGGTTTGATCCAGGCAATGTCGTCCCCGACGGTCCACACTTTCCAGCCTTCATAGCCTTTGGGCGGAATCATCATCGAAAGATTGGTCTTCCCGCAAGCACTGGGGAACGCCGCCGCAACGTAGGTTTTCTCGCCTTCTGGATTCTCGACGCCCAGGATGAGCATGTGTTCAGCCAGCCAGCCCTCATCGCGCGCGATGTTCGAAGCGATCCGCAGCGCGAAGCACTTCTTTCCGAGCAGCGCATTGCCGCCGTACCCGGAACCGTAAGACCAGATCTCGCGCGTTTCCGGGAAGTGCACGATATACTTCTCAGAATTGCACGGCCACGGCACATCTTGCTGTCCCGGGCCCAAAGGAGCGCCAACGCTGTGCATACACGGAACGACACGTTTCTCATCCTTGTCGATCTCCTGAAACACAGGCAGCCCGATTCGGGCCATGATACGCATATTCACCACCACATACGGTGAGTCGGTGAGTTGCACGCCGATCTGGGACATAGGTGAGCCAACGGGTCCCATGCTGAACGGCAGCACATACATGGTTCGTCCACGCATGCAGCCGCGGAACAAACCCTTCAATGTGCGGCGCATCTCGAACGGATTGACCCAGTTGTTCGTTGGTCCCGCATTCTCTTTGGATAGCGAGCAGATGAAGGTTCGGTCTTCCACGCGCGCGACATCGCTTGCATCCGAGCGAGCCAGGTAACAGCCGGGCCACAAGTCCTCGTTGAGCTTTGTGAAAGTGCCGCTATCCACCATCTGGCTGCAGAGCAGGTCGTATTCTTCTTGTGAGCCGTCCACCCAGTGAATATCGGCGGGCTTTGTGAGATCAGCCATTTTTTCCACCCAGCGGATCAGGTGTTTGTTGGTACTCGGAGGCGCGAC
>JAOAPP010000539.1 GCA_025462985.1 Bryobacterales bacterium
ATGCAGCATCGCCCTTACAACGCAGCCAGCCCGGGTTTCCTTGGGGCGGGGCACACTTCCTTCCGGCCGATGGCTGAGGGGAAGTCCGACATGGTGCTGAACGGCATTACGGTGGATCGCTTGTCCGACCGCAGGATGCTTCTGGCGGGTTTTGATCAATTTCGCCGAGATGTTGACACCAGCGGCTTAATGACCGGGATGGATTCGTTTCAGCAACAGGCGATGGGCGTGCTGACCTCCAGCAAACTATTGGAGGCGCTGGATGTATCAAAGGAAGACCCGCGCCTTCGGCAGCGCTACGGCAAGGGCGACTTGAAGGTGCATGGTGACGCCGCGCCCATGATCAACGAGCAGTTTATCGTGGCCCGTCGCCTTGTCGAGGCGGGGGCGCGCGTCGTGACGGTGGCCTACGGTTTTTGGGATTATCATGGCAACAATTTCAAGAATGCCCGCGCCGATCTGCCACTGCTCGATCAGGCGGTCAACGCACTGATTACCGATCTGCACGAGCGCGGACTCGACAAGGACGTGAGCGTGGTGGTTTGGGGGGAGTTCGGACGCACCCCGATCATCAACAAGGACGGCGGACGCGACCATTGGCCGCGCGTGAGCAGCGCGCTGCTAGCCGGCGGCGGCATGAAGATGGGCCAGGTCATCGGCGCCACGGATCGATTGGGTGGTGAACCGAGCGAACGACCTGTTACGTTCGGCGAGGTCTTTGCGACGCTCTACCACAATCTTGGGATCGACGTAAACACAGTGACCGTGACGGATCTCAACGGCCGCCCCAATTACCTGGTGCCAGACGGCGCCCAGCCGATGCGGGAACTTGTCGGTTAGACCAAAATTTCTTTCACCACCTGGCCGCGCACGTCAGTCAGCCGGATATCCCGTCCGCCGAAGCGGTAGGTAAGCTTTTCGTGATCCAGCCCGAGTAGATGGAGCATGGTGGCGTGAAGATCGTGCATTTCGAGCTTGTTGACGACGGCTCGATAGCCCCAATCGTCAGTTTCCCCGTATGTCATGCCGCTGCGGACGCCGCTCCCCGCCATCCAGATGCTGAAGCCGAACTCATTGTGGTCGCGACCGTCGCTACCCTGGGCAAAGGGAGTGCGGCCGAACTCGCCAGCCCAGACCACAAGTGTGCTGTCGAGCAAGCCGCGCTGCTTTAAGTCCGTAAGCAAGCCGGCAATCGGCTGGTCGATGGCGCGCGCATTGTCTCCGTGATTTTTTACCAGTCCGCCATGGGCATCCCAGCGTGAATAGCCATCCACCATCGGGATCGTGAGTTCGATGAAGCGGACGCCCCGTTCCACCATACGCCGGGCAAGGATGCATTCGCGGGCGTAGGTGCGCGTGTGTTCGTAAGTGGCGTCGAGGCCGTAGAGTTTTTTTGTCGCCTCGCTCTCGCCGCTTAGATCCATCAAGCCGGGAATGGCGACTTGCATTCGCGCGGCCAGTTCATAGTTGGCAATGGCGGATTCCAGCGCGTCCGTCCGCCCGGAATTCTGGAGACTCTCTTGATTCAATCGCCCGACCAGCCGGCGCTTGGCTTCCTGGAGTTGCGCGGTTTTTTCGCTGGGAATCACATTGGCTAGGGGTGTGCCGCGGGCGTGGAGCAACGAGCCCTGGTAGGTGGCGGGGAGAAAGCCGCTGCCGAAATTGTCGAGACCGCCGGAAGGGATTTGCCCGCCGTTGAGCACCACGTAGCCGGGCAGGTCTTCGTTTACACTGCCCAAGCCGTAGGTTACCCAGGCACCCATGCTGGGGCGGCCCTGAAGGCCGAGCCCACTGTGCAGGAAATAATTCGCGCTGGTGTGCTCGGGAAAATTCGAGGTCATCGAGCGAATGACGCAGAGATCGTCCGCCTGCTTCGCGACGTGTGGGAACAGGTCACTGATCCACATGCCGGACTGGCCATGCCGGTTGAAGTTCCAAGGCGACTTCAGCACCTTGCCGACATTCTCAAATTGAGTTTTCTCCAGCTTGCCAATGGCCTTGCGCGGATCCTGTCCGTGATATTTCTCCAGCATCGGTTTGTAGTCGAAGCTATCGACCTGCGAGACCGCGCCCTCCATGAAGAGGAAGATGACACTCCGGGCCTTGGCGGGGAAGTGCGGCGGCTTTGGCGCGAGCGGCCGTCGAGGCGGAGTTGTAACAGCGCCCGCCAGGGCATCGGTCACTTCACCGCCAAAAAGCGCGGAAAGCGCAAGAGCCCCGAATCCGCCCGATGCGCGGCGCAACAGTTCGCGCCGACTGATGCTCCGAGGGAGGAAGAGAGGATTCTGGTGAGCGGGATTCATGTTATTTCACGTAAATAAATTCATTGGCGTTCTGGAGCGCGTGGCATAAATCGCTCCAAGCATCGACGCTACGCTCATCGGAGGCGTTTTGCAGTTTGCGCAATTCGCTGAGCGATTCCAGGCACTCGCTTGACTCTTTGTCCGTAGGCAACCTGCCATAGGCAGTTTCGAAGAGCCACTGGACCCGAGCCACGCTGCCAGCTTCCGGCATCGCTCGGAGGAGGCGCTCGGCCCAAACGCGGGCCTGCTGGTGGAACAGCGGATCGTTCATCAAGGCCAGCGATTGCGCGGGCACGTTGGTGATGTTTCGTTTGCCCACGGTGCTGAAAGGCGTTGGTGCATCGAACGTTTGCATCAGGGTGGGGAGAAAATTCCGGCGCATCCCGGTGTAGATACTCCGCCGTCCATCGCCATCGAGCGGGCCGCCCAGTTCTGGCCGGCTGCGGCCCACCAAAAATTCCGTGAGATGTACCGTGACGGGCGGGCCATAAACGGCGGGGTTCAATCGACCCGAAACCGCGAGCAGGGAGTCACGGATCACTTCTCCCTCCAGCCTGCGCACCGGCATGCGGTGGAGCAAAGCGTTGGCAGGGTCGAGTTCCTCGTTCCGGGGATCCGCCGGGCGGCTGCTCATGGCGAAGGTTTGGGTGAGCACGAGACGCTTGATCAGTCGTTTGAGTGACCAATTGTCCTCATGCACGAACTGCGAGGCGAGATGATCGAGGAGTTCGGGATGCGTTGGACGGTCACCGAGCGCTCCGAAGTTGTCCACGCTCGCCACAATGCCACGACCGAACACGTGATGCCACACACGGTTCACAATGGTGCGCGACACAAGCGGGTTCGACGGATCCACGAGTTGGCGAGCGAGCTCATAACGTCCGCTGGAAACGGTGGTGGTGATTGGCCTGGCTGAGGCGAAGGCCACCGGCAAACTCCGCGGCGACAAGGGGCCGGGCTGGAAAGGCTTGCCGCGCACGAGGATGTTTTCGTCCACACCAGTGCCGTCGAACCAGGCGACAGCGGTGCGCGATTCCCAACGTACACGGCTGGCGATATTGCTTTGGCTCGCGAGATACTCGTTTGCTAAAAGTACGGTAGCGGAGTCCGGCCCATCGCGGAACAACGCGGGATTTTGGATGAACCAGTGGGCCAGCGCCGCTTGCCAAGAGGGGGCAGGGGATTTCACCACCGCGCCGGAGGCAAACTGCTGGCTGGCTGAGATTGCCGCTCGCTGGAATTCCCGTGCGTAATCCGCAAGGGAACGGCTCGCAGGGCCTGGCTCAAAGACTCCGGCAGGCGGCAGCCACTTTGGCGGTTCCGGAGCCTCGACGACCATCAGCACCTCCAACTCGCCGTCCCCATCGGGTCCGAATTCCACGTGCGCTCTGTGTCCTTTATAAGGGCTCAGGTCGTGGGTGACCCAGCGAGGCTCGTTTTTGGAACCGCTGTCGAAGTTCCGCACCAGGCCGCCGTGCAGGGGACCCTCGACCATGAGGTGCGAATCGACGGCCGCGTAAACCCGGGTCTTGCCCTTGATGAGGTAATGCAACTTGCCCTCGCCGAGAGTCACCGTGGGAGTCCGCAACATCTGGCCCGAGCGCCCCGTGGCGGAAAGTGCCCCGGAATCATTTTGGTTACCCGGCGCAGCCTTGAGACGATTCCAGAACAGGTCACGTCGCGCTGCGCCATAAGTCATTACGTGGGCAATAGGGTTGGCTGCATCGGTGCCGAGGATGACGTCCCCAGGGATCAGTGGCCGGGTGCCGAATGCTTCGCCATCGACTTTCCACGGTTGCTGTCCCGGCTTGGTGTAGTCTGCAACCACTCGAGCATCGGGAGGAAATGCAGACTCCTTGACTAGTTGATTCGCTGCGAGCAACTCAGGGAAGCGGGCGGGCGATTCGTCATGACTACTCAGCGCGAGCCGGGCGAACAGGTGCAACGGACTTGCCGGGTTTGTCCTCGCTTGAACGAGATGTTCGATCCAGCGCTGGAGGCGTTGGGCGTCCAAGGAGCGCTGGCGGGCGACGGCTTCCGTGACTGCCGCGGGTTGCTCTTTGTCCGCAACCCCAACCTGGCGCGCCGCCATTAAGTAATTGGCGATCTGTTCGATGCCCTTTTTCCGAGAAGCCGCGATTGTCTTGGCCAGCTTTGGTGCAGCCCGACTTCTGAGTTCGGTCAATTCGCCTGCCATTTTGCGGTTGTTTTCCATGGCCTCGAACCGGACCTGCCGGTAACTGGAGCCGAGCATGAAACCCGTCATGGCGTAGTAATCCTGGGTGCGGATGGGATCGAACTTGTGATCGTGACAGCGCGCGCAGGCAACGGTGAGACCGAGGAAACTCTTACTGAAGACATCGACCTTGTTGTCGATGCGCTCGCATTCGTCCTGGCGGATGTCGACCGGCGAATGAACCTCCTCGCCAAGAAACGCCCAACCGGTCCCGAGCACGGACTCATTTATTTCGGTGCCGGGGCGGAGCCGTGGATTTGGCAAGAGGTCGCCGGCCAGAGCTTCGAGTAAAAACTGATCGTATGGGACATTTTCGTTGAAGGCACGAATGAGGTAATCGCGATAATGCCAAGCGTTCGCAATGATGTAGTCGCCCTCGTGTCCGCGCGACTCGGCGTATCGCATGAGGTCCATCCAATGCCTTGCCCAGCGCTCACCGAAATGAGGCGAGGCGAGCAGGCGGTCGACTACTCGTTCGCGGGCACCAGGCTTTTGGTCGGCGAGAAAGGCGTGAATCTCCTCCAAACTCGGCGGCAGGCCGGTGATGATAAAATGGA
>JAOAPP010000557.1 GCA_025462985.1 Bryobacterales bacterium
GGAGGCGCGGCATATTGCTGGCCTCCACCTCCACCCTGGGAATACCCGGATCCGCCTCCTCGGCTTCCGCCAAGAAAGGATCCGCTGCTTTGGCCGCCAGACGACTGCTGTAGCTGTTGGAGTTGCTGTTGCGCCTGCTGCAAAGCCATGTTCTGAATCAGGACCGTCTGAGTCATCAGATAAAGAGCATCCGGGCGAGAGCCGATCTTGGTCCGAATAAGTTCTTCCGCCTCCGGATCCTTTGGGGGCGGAGGCGTCTGGGCAATCTTGTTGGCCAGATCGGTCAACATATTTCGTTCATCAGGTGTCATCTTTGTCCCTCGATAGGTGGACGAATTGTTAGACGTGCTTAGCGCTTTCTCCGTTCAGTTAATCAGAACTCCTCCCCCACTCCAAGTACTTGCTCCTCATTGTTCAATCGTGACAGTGTAGTAGGGGAGAACGAACAGTTACATGTTGCTTGAGGCGGTCGCGGCCGTCGATCGCGAAGTAAATCCATGGGAGTCGGCATCGCAGAGATTTGATGAAGCGGCGGCTCTGCTGAATCTGGAAGACGGGGTGCGCAAGATGCTGAAGCACCCGTCTATGGAGTTGACGGTCAATATTCCGGTTCTGCTCGATGACGGGCGTATTGAAGTGTTTACCGGCTATCGTGTGCAACATTCGATCGCGAGAGGTCCAGCCAAGGGCGGCATTCGTTTCGCTCCTGACGTTTCGCTCGATGAGGTCCGCGCGTTGGCGGCGTGGATGACGTGGAAGTGCGCGGTGGTGAACATTCCGTTTGGCGGCGGCAAGGGCGGTGTGATCTGTGAGCCGCACTTGTTGAGCGAAGGCGAACTGGAGCGGATAACGCGCCGCTATACAGCCGAGATCATCGATTTCATCGGGCCGGAGCGGGACGTTCCTGCGCCTGACGTGAACACCAACGAGCAGACCATGGCCTGGATCATGGACACCTACTCGATGCACCAGCGGCATACGGTGACGGCGGTGGTAACGGGCAAACCGCTCGAACTCGGCGGATCTCACGGGAGAACGGAAGCGACAGGCCGGGGCTGCATGCTTGTCACCCGGGAAGCTCTGAAAAAGCTTCATATTCCTCGGGACGAAGCGCGAGTGGTTATCCAGGGGTTTGGCAATGTCGGCGGGATGGCGTCCCGGTTGATGAGCCAGGACGGCTACACGATTGTTTCGGTTATCGAGTACGACGGGGCTGTTTATAATCCTCGCGGTCTGGATATTGAGAAGCTGATGCTGCACAGGAGGGAAACGGGAAGCATCAGGGGATTTGCCGAAGCCGAGGATATGGACAAGGACGAGGCGATCCTGATAGATTGCGAAGTCCTGATCCCGGCAGCGCGGGAGAACGTGATTACATCGCGCAACGCCGACCGGGTTAAGGCGAGGATCCTGTGCGAGGGCGCTAACGGTCCCACGACTTTCGCTGCGGATGCGATTTTAGCGGAAAAGAAAGTGTTTGTGATTCCGGACATTCTCGCGAACGCGGGCGGCGTCACGGTGTCGTATTTCGAATGGGTACAGGACCGGCAGGGCTATTTCTGGACGGAAACAGAAGTGAACGAACGCCTGGAGCGAATCATGGTGGACAGCTTCGAGGCCGTGATCGGGTACGCCGGGCGGCACACGGTGAATAACCGGACTGCTGCGTACATGCTGGCTCTTGACCGAGTAGCCAACGCCATCAAACGACGTGGACTGTACGCGTAAACGCGGCCGAGGGATCTGCTTTAAACAATGACTCCGGAGGCGACCACGCCCGTGATGCGTCAGTATCAGGCGGCCAAAACACAGGTTCCGAACGCTCTGCTGCTATTCCGGCTAGGGGATTTCTACGAACTGTTCTACGACGACGCGGTGACGGCCGCGCGCGAGCTCGAGATCACGCTGACGGCGCGCAACAAGGAACGGGGGGATGCGGTCCCGATGTGCGGCGTGCCGTACCACGCGGCCGACGGGTATATCTCCAGGCTGATCCAGCGCGGATACCGGGTGGCTCTCTGCGAGCAGATGGAAGAGGCCGGACCGGGCAAGAAACTGGTGCGCCGGGAGGTGACACGAGTCATCACGCCCGGCACCGCGACAGACTCCAGCCTGCTTCGCTCACACGAGAACAACTTCCTCGCGGCGGCTTACACCAGGAATGGGCGCAGCGGTCTTGCCTATGTCGACCTTTCTACAGGCGAGTTCCGCACCACTGAACTGAGTACCGCTGAACTGGCGCCCATGCTCGAAACCTTGAATGTCAGGGAAGTGCTGCATCCGGAAGGGGAGGCCGTCGGGGCCGCGTGTCTCGAAACGCCTCTTGACTCCTGGGTGTTCGGCGGTGACTACGCCGGCCGGCAGATCCTCGAGAATTTCGGCCTGCTGACGTTGGACGGGTGCGGACTCGGAGATCGTCCCCTCGCGACTGCCACGGCAGGCGCGGTGCTGCATTACCTGCGTGACACACAGAAGGCAGCACTAGGGCATCTGAACCCGCCGGGGTTCTACCAGCGGCATGACCATATGGTGCTTGACGCAGCGACCGTCCGCAATCTGGAGCTTGTGGAGCCGTTGTTTGCGGGCGAGAGCAAGGAAACGACACTTATCCATGTCCTGGATAAAACCGCGACCGGGATGGGCGGGCGGCTGCTTCGCCGAAGGCTACTGAATCCTTCCTGTGACCAGCAAACCATCGAGCACCGGCTGGACGCCGTAAGTGAGCTTCACCACAAGGTGATCGCGCGCGGCGACCTGCGAAAAGTGCTCGGGTCGATTCAGGATCTCGAGCGCTTGCTGGCGAAAATCACGTTGAACACTGCAACTCCACGAGAGATGTGGGCTCTCGGCCGATCGCTTGACCACTTGCCCGCCCTTGCGGAGCTGGCGGGCGGGCTTGAAAGCGCGGAACTCACGGGCGAGCTCGACACTGTCTGTGAGTTGTGCGCCAGGATAAGCGCCGCAATTTCCGATGATCCCCCGGTAAACTTCGCCGACGGGGGCACGATTCGGGACGGCTTCCACCCCGAACTGGATCAACTGCGAGACATCAGCCGGAACAGCCGGCAATACATCGCGGCGATCGAGGCACGAGAACGGGCCGCCACCGGGATTCAGTCGCTGAAGGTCCGGTTCAACAACGTTTTCGGGTACTACATCGAGATTTCGAAGGCGAACGTTCAGCTCGCTCCGCCATCGTATGAGCGCAAACAGACCCTGGCGAATGCGGAGCGGTTTACCACACCGGAGCTGAAGGAGCTGGAGAGCAAAGTCCTGGATGCGGAAGACAAGATGCTGGCGCTCGAGCGCGACCTCTTCAATGAGCTGAAAACACTGGCTGCGGCAGAGGCCGACCGCATTAAGCGAGCAGCGGCGCGCGTCGCCGAGCTGGACGTGGCCGCCGCCCTGGCGCAAGTCGCCGCAGACAATCGCTACAAGCGTCCGCGATTCTCCGACTCCGGCGAAATGCGCATCGATGCCGGCCGGCATCCCGTGATTGAAAAACTTAGCGAAAAAGATGCGGTCCGTTTCATTCCCAACGATCTCTATCTCGACTCTTCCAAGAAGTTCATAGGGGTAATTACCGGACCGAACATGGGCGGCAAATCGACGTACTTAAGGCAGGCAGCGCTGATCTTGATTTTGGCGCAAATGGGGTCATTCATACCGGCGGAGGCGGCACAGCTTCCGATCGTTGACCGGGTATTTACGAGGATTGGTGCGGCGGACAATCTAGCTCGGGGACGATCGACCTTCATGGTGGAGATGACTGAGGCGGCGGCGATCCTTAATACCGCCACGTCTAAAAGTTTCATAGTACTTGATGAGATTGGCCGCGGAACGTCGACCTATGACGGGTTGGCACTTGCTTGGGCAGTAGTGGAGCATATCCATGATCAGATCCAGGCAAAAACACTATTCGCAACGCACTACCACGAGCTGACTGAGCTAGCTGAAAAACTTTCTGGGGTAAGAAATTTACACGTAGCCGTAAAAGAAGCGGGAGACCGCATCTTGTTCATTCGAAAGGTCGAACCAGGGGCTGCGGACCGCAGCTACGGTATCGAAGTAGCCCGATTGGCCGGTTTACCCCTGCAAGTAATCGAGCGAGCGAGGTCAGTTTTATTGCATCATGAAGTAAGGGAGCACTCGGTCAGTCAAGAGTTAACCCCGGGCGAGGTTTCAACGCCCTTACAGATAAAGCTTTTCGAGCCCATGGACCAGGGGCTCGCAGACCGGATTCGGGGATTGAACATCGACGAACTCCGGCCCGTTGAAGCATTGCAGATTCTGCAAAATTTGCAGCAAGAGTTGCCAAAGAGATGAGAATAGCAGGTATCATGAGCGGGACTTCGCTCGACGGCATCGATGTGGCGATCATCGATATGACCGGTTCGGGTTTCAAGGCAAAAATCAATGTCTTGACGAGTCACTCCGTCCCTTATCCAAAAAGCGTGCGTGACGCGCTTTTCGCCATGTCGAATTCGAACGCTCACACCGGGGATATTTCCCGGCTGAACTTCCTGCTTGGCGAATTGTATGCCGAAGCGTTGGAAGAAACGGCGGAGCGGGCGAGCATTCCGTTGCAAACGATCAAGCTGATCGGTTGCCATGGACAGACGATATTCCATGAGGGGCAAGGCTGCCAGTATCTCGGGAAGAAAGTCTCGAGCACGATGCAGATCGGCGAATCGAGCGTCATCAGTGAACGTACCGGGATCGACGTGATCTCAAATTTCCGCGAGCGCGACATGGCCGCCGGCGGGAAGGGTGCGCCGCTTGTGCCTTATCTCGATTACATGCTGATTCGGCATCGAGGACGTGGGCGTGTCGCTGTAAACATTGGCGGAATCTCGAATCTCACGGCGATTCCTTCCAACACCAGCACTGATCGCGTTGTGGCGTTTGACACCGGTCCGGGCAATATGGTAATCGATCAGCTCGTTGCGCGCATCACGCTCGGCCGGCAGTGCTATGACCGTGACGGTGTGATGGCGGCTGCGGGCGAAGTGGATCCGAAGCTGCTCGCGAAGCTGCTGCGCGATAAGTATTTTCGCGCCAAGCCGCCGAAGACCGCCGGACGGGAACAATACGGTCCTGAACTTGTTTCAAAGCTCCTCGACACCGAATTAAGCAGTGAGGACCTGATTGCGACCGCGACTGCGCTGACCGCCGAAAGCATCGCACTCGGATTGCGGAACTTCGTTCTTCCGGAGATGCGCGTGGACGAGGTATTCGTTTCAGGTGGTGGGGTGCACAACCCGACCCTCATGCGGATGTTGCGCAAGGCGCTCGATCCCATCCCAGTGATGGAGAGTTCGGAGGTGGGTCTCGACGTCGACGCCAAGGAAGCCATTGCATTCGCGGTTCTGGCCTACGAGACGGCGCATTGCCGTCCGTCGAACGTTCCAAACGCGACCGGAGCCAAACGGTCAGTGGTTCTGGGCAAAGTGACTCAGAACGGCCCCCCTCACTCTGCAAATGGCAACGGCGCGGGCAATCTGGACGGAGCGGTCGCAAGAAACGGCTCCAGTACGGCGACACACAAAAACGCTAAGCCGACACGGAGTGGGAAAGTAGCTCATGCGGCAGCGCCTGCGAAAGTGAAAGCGGCTGCTCGGTAGAGTTTTCTCAAACTAACTCCCCAGGTGAAAATCTGGAAGGCCGACTTACTCTTCGGAGTAGGTCGGCCTTTTTGACTTTAACTGCCGGTTTCCGAAGTGATAGCATCGCTACGCGTGACCGTTATGCGTGCCATCCAACGACTCTTTCTTTGGGTTAGTGTGTGTCTGGCCGTGCTTGGGCTGAAGCCGGCTTTGGCTGCGCCCGCTGATGACAATTGGTGGAGATCGGCCGTTATCTACGAGGTTTATCCGCGGTCTTTCGGCGATGCCAACGGCGATGGCATTGGAGACCTCAACGGCATCACCGAGCATCTGGATTACTTGAAAGATCTGGGCGTGGATGCGATCTGGATTACACCGTTTTATCCCTCGCCGCAGGTGGATTTCGGGTACGACATCTCGGACTACAGAGGCATTGATCCACAATTTGGAACGATGGCGGACTTTGACCGGCTGGAAGCAGCGGCCAAGGAGCGCGGGATTCGGATCATCTGTGATCTGGTGCTGAACCACAGCTCCGACAAGCATCCGTGGTTCGTAGAGTCTAGGTCTTCGAGGACCAACCCCAAAGCGGACTGGTACATCTGGCACGATGGCAAACCCGGTGGGACTCCGCCGAACAGTCCTCCCAACAATTGGCAGTCGATCTTTGGACATTCGGCGTGGCAGTACGAGAAGGCGCGTGATCAGTACTACTATCACGCCTTTTACAAAGAACAGCCGGATCTGAACTGGCGCGATGACCGGGTCAAGAACGCCATGTTCGACGTAGTACGCTTCTGGATGAACAAAGGTGTATCCGGCTTTCGCCTGGACGCGATCACCAGCATGTTCGAAGACGTCGCATTGAAAGATGAATCGTATCTGGCGGGTATGAATGCGTACGGCGAGCGAAACATTGCGCGTCTTTACACGGACAATCTGCCGGAAGTACATAACATTCTCAGACAATTGCGCAAGGTTACAAATGAAAAGGCGGGAACCGTTCTCATCGGCGAGACTTATCTCCCGAACGTCGGCGAACTGGCCAAGATGTATGGCCGGAATCGTGACGAGTTGCAGCTCCCGATGGACACGCAGCTCGGACTTTCGAACAAGTTATCTGTAGCCGGATTTCGCGGAAAGCTACAGGATGCGGAGACGAAGATCAATGGCAATGTACCCCTGTTTGTCTTTTCGAACCATGACAATCCGCGGAGCATCAACCGCTACGGCGACGGCAAGCACGAGGGAGAGATCGCCCGCCTGCTGGCCACTCTTCTGTTGACCCCACGCGATGCCGCTCTGATTTACTACGGCGAGGAGATTGGCATGACGAACAGGGATCCGAAGAGCAAGGACGAAGTGAAAGACCCAATTGGCCGCAGCGGGTGGCCGAAGGAAAAAGGCCGGGATGGCGAGCGAACTCCGATGCAGTGGAATGGCGACACCAATGCAGGGTTCAGTGTGTCCAAGCAGCCATGGCTGCCCGTGGCCCCGAATTACCGGACCGTCAATGTGTCTTCCGAAAGCCGCGATCCAAATTCGTTGCTGAACTACTACAAGAAACTGATCCGGCTTCGGAAAGTGAACCAGCAGTTCAAGAAGGGCGATTTCATCACGGTCGATAACTCCAACGAACAGGTTCTGTCCTATCTCCGGAAGACTTCGGACGGAAAGGCGGTGCTGGTCAGCATGAATTTCACAGCGTCGCCCCAGACTGTCAAACTCGATCTGACGACGGAGGGAATCAAGGGCGAGCACTCAAAGCTGATCCTGGCTTCCTACCCCAACGCAAGCGGGAGCGCGGAATTGAAAGACTTGGCCCTGCCACCGTACGGATCGTATGTTGGCGAGGTTGTGCCGTAAACTGGACAGCACCGACCTCCTACATGCTCAAAGCGAAAGATAATCGGCACAGGAGACCCGGACGGCGGAATAGCGTCGGTGAATGGGCGGTGACCATCTTGCTGCTTCTGTTTGGCACGACGGCCATTGCTCAGCCATTCGTCATTCCTACCGGCTCCATGGAGGACACGCTGCTCGTAGGCGATCACCTGATTGTCGACAAGCTGGCCTATGCGCCTCCTGATTGGCTGGGCAAACACCTGCTTCCCTACGAGGAGCCGCGACACGGCGACGTAATCGTATTCCGCTACCCGGGAAACATAGCCGAAACGTACGTGAAGCGATTGATTGGAATGCCAGGCGATCGCCTGAAGATCATCGATAACGTTGTTTACCGGAACGGCATTCGGTTGAATGAGCCGTATGTCTATCACAAGTTCCCCCCGGACGCGGAGCGGGATAACTTTCCAGGCGAATGCTGCTTGCCTGTGAGGCAACCCCTTGCTCTCAAGCTACAAAAAGACATGCTGGCTGCACACGTGGCGAACGGCGAACTCATTGTGCCTCCGAACGCCTATTTCGCAATGGGCGACAACCGGGACAACTCGGAAGATAGTCGCTTCTGGGGATTCGTTCCGCGTGAAAACCTGGTAGGCAAGCCGGTCTTCGTCTATTGGTCCTACAATGCCTCCACGGAGGACTTGTCGGGCAACTCCGCCGGGTCGCTCGTTCATCACTTTGTGGATGTGGGAACGCATTTTTTCACCCAGACCCGCTGGGAACGCACGTTCCGAATCATCCGCGGCTTCCCGGATTCCCAACTGCCCGACCATCCGCTTCCGGTGAATACCGGGTCCGCCAATCCGTAGGCTGCTGCCGTTGGAGGCGACTAGTTGCTCCGGTTCGATACGATGAAACTAGTCCATGAACGCTTCTGACGTTGACCTTAAGAAGACGGTCAACCTTCCAAAAACCACTTTTTCCATGAAGGCGAACCTGCCTGCCGCAGAGCCGAAGACGCTCGCAGAGTGGGAGGAGAAGGGCCTTTACCATCGCATTCGCGAGTCGCGGTCGGGACGTCCGCAATACATCCTCCATGACGGGCCGCCTTATGCGAACGGTAATATCCATCTGGGGACCGCGTTCAACAAGATCCTGAAGGATTTCATCGTCAAATCGAAGACGATGGCAGGATTTGACGCCCCGTATGTGCCGGGATGGGACTGCCACGGACTTCCGATCGAGTTCAAAGTAGATCAGGAACTCGGCAAGCGCAAAGCAACGATGAGCATTGCGCAGATCCGGGCGGAGTGCCGCGCTTACGCAGCGAAGTTCGTTGACCTGCACCGCACGGAGTTCAAGCGTCTGGGAGTGTTCGGTCGCTGGGAAGACCCGTATCTCACCATGAGCGCGGAGTACGAGGCCGTGATCGCGCAGGCCTTCGTCGACTTCCTGCATAACGGAAATGTCTACAAAGGCCTGAAGCCCGTGCACTGGTGCATCAAAGACCGCACGGCTCTGGCCGAAGCGGAGGTCGAGTACGAGAGCCATATCAGCCCCTCGATCTACGTCCGGTTCAAGCTGGCATCGGATCCGGCATCAGTTCATCCGGCACTCGCGGGCAAAGATGTTTACGCGCTGATCTGGACAACTACGCCGTGGACCATTCCGGCGAATCTGGCGATTGCCTTCAATCCGAAATACGAATACGTGGCCGTGGATACGCCTCAGGACGTTATGATCGTCGCCGAAGCGCTGTTGCCGAGATTATCGGAGTTGCTCGGCTGGGATCAAACGGTTCTGGCGCGCTTCTCCGGAACAAGGCTGGAGCGCGCCGTTTTCCGGCATCCGTTTCTGGACCGCGACTCTCTCGGCCTGCTTGGAGACCACGTAACGCTCGAGCAGGGAACCGGAGCAGTCCACACGGCGCCCGGGCACGGCCAGGACGACTTTGTGATCGGCCAACGTTACGGGCTGCCGGTGTATTGCCCCGTGGACTCGGCAGGCCGTATGTTTCGCGCCGAAGGCGCGGACGGTGTTCTTCCGGAAGAACTGATCGGCAAGACGGTTTGGGAAGCCAACCCAATCGTCGTTCGATTGCTTGAGAAGCATGGAGCGCTGGCCCGGCAAGAGCCGGTGGACCATAGCTATCCGCACTGCTGGCGCTGCCACAATCCTGTGATCTTCCGGGCAACCGAGCAGTGGTTCATTGGGATGGATCGCGAACAACTTCGCAGCCGGGCGCTGGAAGCGATCGCCAAGGTGGAGTGGCATCCGACGTGGGGCGAAGAACGCATTTCGAATATGGTCGCGTCGCGGCCCGACTGGTGCGTCTCGCGGCAGCGCGTTTGGGGCGTACCCATCACGGTTTTCTATTGCGAAGCCTGCAGCGAGCCGCTGACGGATAAGCGCATTCTTGACCGTGTGGTGCAGCAGTTCCGGGAGCATACAGCCGACGTCTGGTATTCGCAGAGCGTGGAAGAGTTGATTGGTCCGGGTTCGACCTGTGCCAAGTGCGGCCACGGGAAATTCCGCAAAGAATCCGACATTCTGGACGTATGGTTCGACTCAGGGTCGAGCAATCTCGCAGTGCTGCGGCCTGACAACGGCCTGCGCTGGCCGGCGGACATGTACCTGGAAGGCGGCGATCAGTATCGGGGCTGGTTTCAAAGCTCATTGCTGATTGGAGTCGGGCTCAATGGCGGGTCGCCTTACCGAGAGTCAATTACGCATGGATGGACTCTCGATGCCGACGGGCGCGCAATGTCCAAATCCCTCGGCAACACGATCGAGCCGCAGCAGATTATCAAGCAGTATGGAGCAGACCTGCTCCGGTTGTGGGTGGCATCGGTCGACTTCACGGAGGACGTGAAGCTCTCGGACGTTATCCTGACGCGCTTGTCAGAGGCATACCGCAAACTGCGGAACACGTTCCGCTATGCGCTCGGAAACCTCAGCGACTTCGATCCGATTCGGAATTCGATTCCAGGCGACCAGTTGACGGGCGTCGATGCCTGGATTCTGGTCCGCGCGTCCGAACTTGTCCAACGCTGTCTTTCCTGGTACAAGGAGTACGCGTTTCACAAGGTCTATCGTGCTGTCTACGATTTTGCTACGACAGACCTGAGCGCGATGTACTTCGATATCTCAAAGAACCGGCTCTACACCACCGGTCCGGACTCGCGCGAGCGGCGGAGCGGCCAGACAGCGCTCCACCGGATCAACGAAGCGCTCGTGACGTTGCTGGCTCCGGTGCTCGCTTACACGTGCGAAGAGGTTTGGCGTCACAGCAACCACGGTTCCGACCACCCGGACAGCGTTCATTTGGCCTACTTCCCCGAACCCGAAGCGTTGACGGCCGGGCTGATGGACTGGCAGCGAGCCCAAGCCGTGGAGTGGGAAAGGCTGGTTCCTGTTCGCGAGCAAGTACTGAAGAGCCTCGACGCGGCGCGCGAAGAGAAGGTGATCGGTTCCTCGCTCGAAGCGGCCGTGATCATAAGTGCCGATGCCACGCTCTATCCGATTCTGCAGGGACATTTGCAGGATTTGCCCGACTGGTTCATCGTTTCGCAGGTGGAAGTAAAGCATGCCGTGGAAGGTGAGCCTGAGACCCGAGTGGAACGTGCACGTGGTGACAAGTGCGAGCGTTGCTGGAAATACAAGACCGATGTTGGGAGTAGTTCGGACTTCCCGACCGTATGCGCGTCGTGTGCCGCGGTGCTCCCGGAATTTCTGAAGTAGGATGCAGCAGCAGCAAGAGTTCAGTCCCGGCAGGATTCTTCCGCTTCTAGCGTCTTTTCTGGTGATTGCAGGCGATCGTTTCTCGAAGCTGGCCGTCCAACATTCGATGACCCTGTTCGATTCCTTTGCGGTCATCCCGGGATGGCTGCGAATGGTGCATTACCAGAATCCTGGCGCGGCGTTCGGAATGCTCGCCGATGGGAGTCCCGTTCTGCGGAAAACCGTGCTGATCGGTGTGTCGCTACTGGTCCTGCTATTCGTTGCTTCAGCATTGCTCGGACGCTCGGGAACGTTCAGTACCGGGGTTCCAAGGCTTGGGTTATCACTAATCCTGGGCGGCGCGCTGGGCAACCTCTACGATCGAATCGCGAGCGGGACGGTGACGGATTTCATTGAGGTTTATCATGGCGGGTGGTCATTTCCCGCTTTCAATGTCGCCGATAGCGCCATCACTGTGGGCGCGGCACTGCTGCTTTTCGAATTGCTGCGGCCGCAACGTAAACAACTGGACAGACAGCCCGACTTAGCTTCCAAATAGCTCTCCCCCATGTATCCCAAACTGATCAGCATCGGATCGTTCTACATTCCCACCTACGGCGTGCTGGTCGCGCTCGCGTTCCTGGCGGGACTCTCCATGACGCTGCGCCTGTCAAAGCGACTTGGGCTGCCATCCGAAAAGGTAACGAACCTGGTGGTGTACTGCGCGATTGCAGGCATCGCCGGCGCGAAGCTGTTCATGTTTCTCTTCGACCTGGGCGACTACATTCGCGACCCCGGACAGATTTTCACCTTGCAGACCTTGCAGGCAGCGGGCGTATTCCATGGAGGGTTTATCGCCGCGCTAATTATCGCGGTGCTTTACATGCGGAAACAGCAACTGCCAGTGTGGCAAACGATGGATGCTTTTGCACCCGGAGTCGCCATCGGACAGGCAATAGGACGGTTGGGATGCTTCGCCGCCGGATGCTGCTGGGGACGAGAGTGCGATTTGCCCTGGGGCGTGCGGTTCCGTTCGGACTTCGCCGCGCCTGTGCCTCTCGACAAGACACTGCATCCGGTTCAGCTCTACGAATCGGCGGCGGACCTGGTCATCTTCGGTCTCCTCTACTGGTATTTCGGTCGTGCGCCAAGGCGGGGCAACGTGATCGGCCTCTACTTGGTTCTATATTCCACGGCGCGTTTTGTGATCGAGTTCTTTCGCGTCCACGAGCAGTCACTCTGGGGCCCGTTCTCGCTTACACAGTGGATAGCGCTGGCCCTATTGGTCCTGGGGACAGCTTTCCTTTTCGGTCCGCGTGAGCGAACCGCCGTCAGGACGCCCGATCCGGAACATCTGCACGCTTAAATTTTTCCCACTCGATCTCATCGAGCTAGAATCTAACCAAAATAGTTTAGGCGCAAATACGGCTGGACCTTTCCGGGTTGTCTGCTTTGCAAGCGCCTGAATAGATTGATTAGTGCTAGAGTGAGAGACCAATCTGGGGGGAAATGTGACTGCGTTTTCCAACGTCGGGCGAACAGGCAAGCTACGTCTTTCTCTGTCCTTCGCTTTTTTAATAGGAGCCGTGGCGATAGCGGCAGACCCGGTGACGGTCGCCGCCGGCGCCACTCGCAGCGAGCAGATCACGAGACACGAGGCGCAGGGTGATCTGGCAGGCGCGCGCACTCTGCTCGAACAGGAAGCAAACGATCCGGGAAATACCTCGGCCGCTGCGGATCTGGCCCAATTCCTTGACCGCCACGGCGATGTCGCCCGGCGTAACGCGTACCTAAAGTGGGCCTCCGCAGAGGCGGACCCGCAAAAGCGAAAGCTGGCGCTCCGGCAAGCGGTTCTGATCGATCTTATCGATAACAAGAAAACGGATCTTGCAGCGGACCTGCAGGGGTATAAGGCCGCTGGCGGGTCCGATCTGGCTGTTCCGGGACGGAGTGCGACAGTATCAGCTTATTCGACGGTGACCCTCCCGGGACCGCTTAGCTCATTCGCGAGAATGGCGGCGTTAGCGCCGGATCTGGGCCCTGAAGATCTGCTTCCGGCACTGGCGCGAAACATCGTGACCAACGGCTATGAAGCGACCGGGAACGAATCGCTGCAGCCCACCGAGTACTTGCGGCTCCTGATGCGATACGTCGGACAAGCGCGCGAACTACAGTCGCTCGCTGGCGCGCAGCGGAAAATTGTCATCCCAACATGCGACAGCACCGAAACGGCCGACCTGTTGAAAGTGATCGGCTATCGCATGCGCGGCTCCTGCGGTGCCGACATTGTTCTCGAAACCGTCAATCCGACACGGGCCTTCATCACGGTTGATTCTGGGTTTCCGCTCACCCAACTCGAGCAGGACCTGCGAGCAAACCGTCGCTTTGAGCTGCCATATGCCCCCACAGTCGTTCCGGTGCTGTATGACCAGAAGTACTGGTTATCGGCCACGGGGCGCGCAGACAAATCCGACTTTCTGGATGCCTTCACAGCGGATGCGCAGCTTTGCCGCCTGTATTTGGGACTCTCGCATGTAGAATCGCCGGTGGCAGAAGCACTGCGCAAGCAGGCAAACCCGCTGCGCCTCAGATTGTCCGCAAGCGTTCTCGATTTCTACGGCGGCATGTTTGCGATTCGGAATGGCGCAGTCGTAACGCCTGGCCCGGCAAAGGTATGGTCCTCAATAGTGGGCGCTCCAGCCACCAACCCGGGGGCATTCTTCGAGAAGTTACTGACGACTGATGACGGCTGGCTCGCAAGCTACTTCGATGCGGTGTCCCGCGTTGACAATCCCCGGGTGGTAGCTTACCTGACCCATCCGGACCACCTGAAGCGGTTTTATGACGCACTTCGCGGGAAAGTGACCACGCCAGGTCCCGCTCGCCCGGTGTTCCGTTCCAGTACGGAGATCATGCTGCTGACCACCTCGCTGCGCTTGGACGGAAACGGGCAGGCTCATATCCCTGGGAGCCTGGATGTGTGGCGCACGTTGTTCATCAAGCACCCGCACGGAAAATACGATGGCAAGCTAACGCGTTCGGCGGCCGCCTGGCGCAACGGAGACGACCTGATCGAGGCCTTGTTCGGGTTGAGCCGCAAAACGGCGGATAACGATCCGCTTAAGATTTTTCTCGCGGTAAACGATGTGGAGCGAGAACGCGCGCAACCCCTCTCCGCCGAGTTGACGGCGCGATTGATCAATGACTACCACAGCTACGGCGGTCAGTACCGCATCTTCGCCGAGACCCCGGCTCTGAGCGAAACATCTATCACCAACTATCTTTCTCTGTGCTCCGAGGTCTCGTCGAATCGGGATACGAGCCTTCGGGCAAACGCCGCAGGAATGTTGCAGGCAACCGTGGAACTCTGGAGCATTCTGCAGCGTCAGGGCGCCATCGCAGCGGAAAACGCGGATGGCTCATTCTCAAAGAGCACACAAGCATTTGCTCATGTAAAGGGCGAAACGGAATTGTTCAGCGCTGGACGCACAGCCGTGACAACACTCCTGAGCGCGGCTCACACAGAGAAAGATTCCTCATACCAGGCGCAAATGGTGGAGTTGCTGGTCGGCAAAATGAAACCGGCCGAAAATGAAGCACCATCGACAGCGGAGACTTTCTTGCGCATGTTCGATGCGCAGAGATTGATTTCGCTGGATGCCCTGTTCGCTGCGGCGGACCGCGCCGGGAAGGGGTCCCTCGATAAGAAGATGGCAAAAGCCATCAACGACCAGTTAAATCGGATGCAGGAAACCGAGACTCTGCACGCCTCGGCCTCACGAGAGGAGAGGAGTTCCTTGGCCCAGGGCTACTGGAGCGACAGGCACATCGAGCAGGAGCGGAAATTCGACCTGGAATCGCTGCTGAAAGGCGGCGAGAAAAAGGATGTCAGGAACGCGCTGACGGCCTTT
This sequence comes from Bryobacterales bacterium, assembly GCA_025462985.1. Classification (GTDB taxonomy): domain Bacteria; phylum Acidobacteriota; class Terriglobia; order Bryobacterales; family Bryobacteraceae; genus Bog-105. The sequence continues at coordinate 15,083 of JAOAPP010000557.1, forward strand.
CTCCGGGACACCATGGTAGGCCTGGTTTATTGTTACTATGCGCCTCCGGGTGCCCAGGTGCTGCTCACGAATCCCATGTTTGTGCGAAGCCATGACTTCATTGGACCCGAGAGTTCTCCGGCACTATGGCGAACCACCGAAGTTTCTGGAAGCGGCTGGCCTGCCAACAGCGGAGGACGCCTGAGCGGCTCGCTGGTAACCCTGCCCTACGCGTTGGCGCAAGCTGAACAGAATTTCCTGAGTCCCAGGAAAGAGCAGGCCCTTATCTGGGCTGACCTGGTTCCCCAAGTCATCATGAACGTGACAGTGACCCGTTGGCGCAACGTGTCCAGTGACCAGATTCGATGGGTGGCGCTGCACATCCAGCGTGGCCAGAACCTGCTGGCGTCGGCGGCATTGGACAGTGCTCTGGAGCCGCGCGTGATGGATTCGCTCGGACGCTTCATGACGCCCGTCGAAGTAGAGCGGTTGCGGAATCTACTACGGGCCGGTGAGTACGCGGAAGCCACCGCCAAGGCGCCCCCTTCCTATCTCTACGCCCTGGCTGACGATCCGAAGCTGAAGAACGAGGCGCCGGATATCGCGTCGCTGCAGATTGCCGCCATGGAAGAGCGAGTGGATCCCAAGCTGAAACCGGCTGCGATTGCGGCTACTTTTGGAACAGCCAAGCCGACTTTGACGCATTCATTCGCCCCCCGGCTGCTATACCTTCGCACCTTCCCAGCCCTTATGGGGTTCTCCAGCCGCATCCTGGCTGAGACCTGGGAATCGAACAATCTTTACTACGCGGCATTGGCGGACCAAGTCGGTATTCCAGTCGAACAGCTGGAAAGCTCCGTTCGCGAGTGGAATCGCTCGGCCATAGAAAACATCTTCGCAACGCACCTGGAAGATTGGCCCGCCATCATTCGGTCGTTGAAAACAACGTCGGACGGCGTTTTGCATCGTAACTCGCAGCGCGCCGCCGTCGATATCTCGAGAAACTAGGATGGCTAACTTGGGGAAATCTTATCGCCTGATTGCCGGGACCACAGCGGCACTGCTGGCCGCCGGAGTTTGGCTGTATGCGCAGGATCAGACTACGTTTCGAGTCAAGGTGGACATGGTGGTCCTTGGCTTCACGGTAATTGATCAAAAAGGGAAGTACGTCAACGGATTGAAGCCCAAAGACTTCACGGTCTACGAAGACGACATAGCGGAAAAGCTGGCCACTTTTGCCGAAGGGAACCACGCCCCGCTTCAGGTGCTTACTAACGGCGAGACGAAACCGCTCCGTATCGACGCTGCTGACGAAGGCGATACGAACGTCATCGATCTGAGGTCGGCCGGCACGGGCACGAATGTCTTTGTGCTGTTTGACACTAGCAACTACATGTACCGCGGCTTCGTTTATGCGTCGGACGCAATCGCCGATTTCATTCGAGGGCTTGACCGGGCGGATTCCGTTGCCGTGTACACATACAGCCGCAATCTCAATCGCGCGGTTCCACTTAATCGCGATCGGAGAAATGCCATTGCGGGCTTGCGGAAAGCAGTGGCCGGAGATGATTCCGCTCTTTACAATTGTCTGCTGCTTACATTACGCGATGCGGCCACCGTACCCGGACGAAAGGTGGTCATCGTTTTCTCGAACGGGCCGGATAACGCCAGCATGGTCGCCCCCGACGACGTTCGCGCGGTGGCCGAAGACGAGGGGATTCCCATTTACGTGATCTCTACGAACGAGGTCACG